>JBMUAP010000659.1:0-2006 GCA_049454155.1 Blastocatellia bacterium | reverse complement strand
CAGTAGCCTCCTTGCAAGAGACAAGCATAACTATAGCAAACAACCGTCTTCAGAAAACGTGGGACGGGCAAGAGACAGAGGGTCGCCGCAATGAGCAGCGAGGCAACCGAACATCATTGGCAGCTCACCCGGTACCGCGCGGACGAAGAGGCCGAGACCTTTCTCGAACGCTTGCAGGATCTCGCGCCCAACGCCCTCTGGCAAGCCTCCGTCATCCGACTGGAAGAGGGGGAACCCAGATCTCCCTTACTCTCAGAGAGGGTCCTCTCCCCGCTTCCGGAAACTCCCTCCAAGAACGAGGCTGGGATTCGTCTGTTGCAAGGAGGGTGGTGGGGGGCGGGGGTCGCGGGTCTCGCCCTGCTCTGCCTGCTCTGGTGGTTGCTTCCTCGGCGAACTCCGCCAAACTCTCCCGGAAGAGACCTCGTCTTGGGATTGGTCGTCCTCGTCACGGGCTTTCTCGGTGGCCTGCTCATGAGCCTCCTCGTCCGGCAGATCCGGCAGCGAACGCTCCCCAGAGAGCGGAGGACGGACGGTGCCCACCCTCCCGAGCCAGTCATCCCTGCCGGTCCGTCTCAGCCGGTCCTCCTTGCCGTCAGAATTCCAATCCCCCTGACGGAAAGAGCCGCCGCGCTGGCCCGTGAACTCGGAGGCGAGGTGATCCAGGGCTGAGCACTCCCTTCCCTTCCAGCAGACAGAAGGGCAATCGGAAGGAGAAGAATGGAATCCAGATATGATGTGATCGTCATTGGAGCGGGCCCCGCCGGGAGCGCCGCGTCGATCGTCCTGGCGACCGCCGGTCACCGGGTCCTGCTGCTCGAAAAGAGCCGTTTTCCGCGAGAGAAGCTGTGTGGTGAGTTTCTCACCCCGGAATGCCTCCCGATCTTGGCTCGGTTGGGGGTGCTCGACCGGATGTGCGAGGCCGGCGCGGCTCCCATCCATCAGTTTACGCTCTTCGCTCCAGATGGCGAGGGGATCCCGATCCCGCTCGCGTGGATCGGAGAGGGGCGGCCATTCGCGCTGGGCCTCTCCCGGGCGTGCATGGACTGGATCCTCCTCGAGAGAGCCCGGGAGGTCGGGGTGGAGGTACGGCAAGAGATGACCGTCCTTCCCTCTCTGAAGGAGGACGGCTCCTTGCTCTGGATCGAGAGTCAATCCCCAGGTCAGGTCCGACAGACCTTCGGCGCGACGATGGTTCTCGACGCCTCGGGCCGAAATGGCCTCTTCCACAAACAGTCCGAACAGCCCGTCTCCCGATTTGAAGGCGCACGGATCTTTGGGTGCAAAGTGCACCTGCGGCAACTGCCCGGGCTCGAGGATCAGGGAGAACTCTTCTTCTTTCGCGATGGATATGGAGGACTCTCCCACGTCGAGGGCGAACGGACCAACCTCTGCTTCCTGACGACAGAGCGGACACTGCTCGCCGCCAAGGGGGACCGGGAGCGCCTCCTCGACTTGACACTGCGCACCAACCTTGCCGCGCGGAGGCGGCTCTCCGAAGTGGAGGTCGTCGGGGACTGGCTTGGGACCGGGCCGATCACCTACGGGCGCCAGCCGTCGCCTCCGGGCGTTCTCACCATTGGGGATGCGGGCGCCTTCATCGACCCCTTCACCGGAAGTGGAATGCTCCTCGCCTTCAGCAGTGGCCTTCTCGCCGGCGATGTGATCGACGAACACTTTCAGAGAGGAATCAGCGACCGGGCCACCATTCTCGATGGGTACCGCAGCCGGCACCGGCTCCTCTTCCATCGACGCTACCGGGCGGTCTCTTTCCTGCGACAACTGGCCTTCCGACCCGCTGTCCGCCACCTCCTCGTGGGCGTCTTGAAACGCCAGCCCGGCCTCGCGCGGATGGTCGCACGGAGTACCCGCCTCCACTCCGCTCCGCGTCAGGCCGCCTGACCCGCCCCCCCTCATTTTCCAGGGGGGCTCAACGTCGCTCCGCTGGTCAGGATGGCATTGAAGAGGAAGGGAAACGTCGTGAGGCTGACCCCTCTGTAGAGCGGGGA
>JBMUAP010000658.1:0-2013 GCA_049454155.1 Blastocatellia bacterium | reverse complement strand
CCTCCGGCGAAGGTCGATCCAGGGCCGGAGGAGCGATTGCTGACCGAGATTCGGGATCTGCTCCGGGAGCAGCAGGGAGCAAGATAGTCCTCCATCAGGGAAGCTCGCGCAGTCGCTCCTCGATGGTGGGATCGAGAGAGAGGGCGGTCGAGAGCATCTTCTTGGCGGAAGCCACTTGGCCACGGCGACGAAGGGTCTGGCTGAGGTAGAACCAGCCTTCGGCCATCTGCGGGGCGAGTTGGGTGGCCTTCTCGAGCTGAGCCGTCGCCTCGCTCAACTGACCTTCCTGGAGGCGTTGGCGCCCGACGATGATGGCGGTCGCGGCGGCCTCCTGATCCTGCTTGCGACGCAGCAGCCGGGTCGCCTCCTGGAGGGCGGCACGGGCCCCTTCGAGATCCCCCGTCTGGCGAAGGGCATTGGCCAGGGAGTTGTGGATCTCGTGGCTCTCGGGGGAGAGTTCGATCGCCAGCCGGTACTGCTCGATGGCCGGAACGAATGCGCCCTGCCGCTGGAGAATGTTGCCCAGGACGTAGCGATATTCGGGGTCCTTCGGACGGCGTTCGATCGCCGCCTCGAGGGCGACCTTGGCGGGATCAAGATTGGCCTGCTGGTAAAGGATCTCCCCCCGGGTGAAATAGGCGTCGGCAAAGCCCGGCTGGAGTTGATGGCACTTCTCGAGGAGCGCGAGGGCGCGGTCCCGCTCATCGATGCGGCGAAGCGCGAGGGCCAGATTGTAGTGGGCCTCGATCGATTCCGGCTCGGCTTGGAGCATCGCCTCATAGATCTCGACGGCGCGGGCGATGGCCCCCTGCTGGGTCAACGCCAAGCCCAGGTTGATACGGGCGGCATGGTGGTCCGGATCGAGCCGGAGCGCCTCCTCGCAGCGGGCCAAGGCGGGTTCGTACTGCTTCTGCTGCAGGAGGACGAGCCCGAGGTTGTTGTGGGCCTCGATCAGATCGGGCTTGCGGCGCAGGGCTTTTTGCAGAACGCTGGCGGCAGCCTCGAGCTGGCCGGATTCACGGAGCGCGATCCCATAGGTGGTGAGGATCTCGGGGATGTCGGGTTTAAGTTGGACCGCCCGTCGCAGGGCCAGCACGGCCTCGGCGATGTCCGGCTTGCTGGCACGGCGCAACAGCGCCAGCCCCAGATTGGTCTGGTGATCAACCTCATCGGGCTTGAGTTGAGCGGCACGACGGAGCGCGGGAATGGCGGTCTCGAGGTCGTTGGCGGACATCCGGCCGAGGCCGAGGTAGTAGTGGGCGGCGGCCAAGTCAGGCTGGATCCGCGTCGCCTCCTCAAATTAGCGGGTCGACCCGGCGAGGTCGCCGAGCTGTCCGAGGACAAAGCCGACATTGGTGCCAATCTCCGCCCCCTCGGGCCGAAGCGTCGCCGCGTAGCGAAACTCGCTGGCGGCGGCCTCAAGCAGTTGCATGCGGTAGAGGAGGGTGGCGAGGGCCATGTGGAGATCGGCGTCCTTGGGGCGAAGGTCGATGGCACGGACATAGGCCTCGCGGGCCGCGCTCAAATCCCCCAACTGTTCCCGAGCTTCCGCCAGGGCGACGAGGGTCTCGACCCGCCGTGGATCGAGCGTCAGCGCTTGCTGGAGGCTCTCGAGAGCGGCAGGGATCTGGCCGGCGCGAAGGCGGGCGAGTCCGAGGGCGTGGTGGGCGGCGGGATCCTGTGGACGCGCCCGCACGGCCGCTTCGAGTTGGGCGAGCGAGGCGGCGGCAGGGCGCGCCGCGGGTCGGCGTCGCGACCGTCCCTGGGAGGAAGCCTGCCCGACCAATCCCGTCAAGAGGATCCCCCCCAGGAGAAATGGAAGCAGGATCCCCCTCGACAGGTGGTGGTGGATTCTCTTCGCGTTGTACGAACTGTACATGGATGTCTCCTTGTCGTTGGCAATCGTCCGGGAAGGACTCGAGTTATGGGGCCATTGGATTGAGCAGTCAGGCGCGCGCGCTTCAGATGACAAGCATTGGTCGCAGCTCTGCGAGAATCGAGCAGCTTCATGAC
>JBMUAP010000657.1:0-2021 GCA_049454155.1 Blastocatellia bacterium | reverse complement strand
CCATCAAGGACATCCAGCCTACTCCCCTCCGGACCTGGTGCCTCCCCGACGTAGGTGAAGGCCATCTGCGTCGCGGGAGGCGCAAGAAGGAGCATCCCAAGCATGGCTTGGACCAGTTCGCGCTTCTGTTGGGCCTGCATGTAGGCCATCATCGGGGAGTTTCCGCCGGCCTGCCCGCCCATCATCGTGCGCATCTGCCCGCCCATTCCGCCCATTCCCATGCCGGGAACGAAATCGTTCCAGACCTCCTCGCCATTGAGGACGCTGATGATCGTCGCAAAGGACGAGATCGTGCTCTTCCGCAACTTGTCCGGGGCGAGAAACTCGATCTCCAGTTCGCTCTCCATCTGTCGCTCTCCGAAGCTTTGGCGAACCGACCCCGTGATCTGCATCCCTTGCAGGGACTTGAACTTGGACTCACTGGCGACCCCTGCGCGCGCTTTCTTGAGAACCTCCTCGGCTTTCGCCTTCCCGGCCTCTGGGCTCTGTGCAGAAATGACGGTAGCCATCCCGATCAGCAGGCACAGGATCCTGCCCGTTCCTTTTCCAGGTGATTGATTCATTGTTGTCTGCCCCCCTCCATTTTGGAACCTGCAAATTTTCCAGTGGGAATTTACAGGAATTTAAGGTGCCGCTTCGATAATGGCACTTCACTGTGACGTGTTGAATAACGGGTTCCTTGAACGATTGGTTTCGGAATAATAGGAGTGCCAGGATAGATAGGACGAATAGGACCTATGGGACGAATAGGGCCCAACTCGCAGGCAATTATATGGGACCGAACGGTTCATTCATCTGTTCCAGTCAATTTCTACCCTTCCAACGGTCCTATGTGTCCTATTGGTCTTATTTTCTTAATCATGACTATTCAAACTGTAAAACTGCTCTCCGTAGGAATGGCCCTGCTCTCATTGCTGGGGCTGACCGGCTGCCGGGAAGATCAAGCGAGCGCCGCGACCACCCCCAAGGATCGTCAGGTCATCCAGACGATCGGCTCGGACACGATGGTCAACTTGGCGCAGGCCTGGGCCGAAGAGTACGGGACAGTTGAGCCCGAGACCTCGATCGAAGTCTCCGGCGGTGGATCCGGCACGGGAATCGCCGCGTTAATCAACGGCACGGCCGACATCGCCAACTCGAGTCGGCGCCTTGAGCCGCGCGAGATCGCCACCGCCGAGCGGGTCCTTGGTCAAGCGCCTGTCCTGCACGTCGTCGGATACGACGCGCTCGCCATCTTCGTCCACCCAGCCAATCCGTTGCGCGAGATGACTCTCGATCAACTCGGGCAGATCTACAGTGAGAAGGGACCGGTTACGCGTTGGAGTGACTTGGGGGTTTCGGTTCCGGGATGCTCCTCGGGCCGGATGATCCTGGTCAGTCGGCAGTCGAACTCCGGTACCTACCACTACTTTCGCGAAGCGATTCTCGGGCGAGGCCGGGACTTCAAGCTCGGTACGATCGACCTGCACGGCTCGAAGGATGTTGTCGAGCTGGTCGGTCGCACCCCATGTGCCATTGGCTACAGCGGCATGGGCTATGCGACCTCCCACGTACGCATGCTCGGAGTCGCGCGCCAGCCAGGGGAGACGGCCTATCCCCCGACAGTCGACAATACGCAGCAGGGGCTCTACCCCATTTCTCGTCCTCTTTATATGTACACGGTAGGTGATGGCACGCCCCACCTCAAGCGCTTCTTCGACTGGGTCTACTCCGAGAAGGGGCAGCACCTCGTCTTGGCGAATGGATATGTTCCGATTCCTGAGACCGAGATGCAGACGGCAAGTGCCGGAGTTGTCGCTCCCGGGCAGCAGGCGGAGTAGGCCGATGGCTGACGAGGGGATGACCATCATGCCAGTCAAGGAGAAGAGGGAGCGGCCGCGCTGGGAGACCCGCGTCGAGAAGGCGATCGAGGTCGTCATTCGGCTGTGTGGAATCAGCGCGGTCCTCTTTGTTTTCGGGATCTTTTTCTTTGTAGTGCGGGAGGGGGCCGGGTTTCTCCTGGCGGGTAAGCTCTCGATCAG
>JBMUAP010000656.1:0-2028 GCA_049454155.1 Blastocatellia bacterium | reverse complement strand
GTCGCCTTTCGCAAGGCGCTCGACCGGCTGATCGCCGCGCTCCAAGTCGTCCGTAATCCCCCGACGGAGATGGAAGCCTTGATTCGGCGGGCGGAACAGCTGCGATTCGATCTCGATTTCATTCTTCTGGGAGAGGCGGAAGCGGACACCTTCGTGCGCTGGTGCGAGCGCCGTGGGCGGACGATCCTGCTGCAGGCGATGCCGATCGACGGCTCCGGGATCCTCGCCGAGCGCCTCTTTCGCGAGACGGAGACGGTCATCCTGACCTCGGCCACCCTGACGACGGCCGGCTCTTTCGAATTCATCCGCTCCCGGCTCGGGATCGAGCACGCCGTCGAGATGACTGCCGCGTCGGGTTATGACTATCAGGAGCAGGCGCTGCTCTATCTCCCCTCGCGGATGCCGGATCCGCGCGAGCCCTCGTTTGTCGAGGCTGCAGTTGCCCAGATCGTCTCGCTCCTTGAGGCCTCAAGCGGGCGGGCTTTCGTGCTTTGCACCAGCCACGCGCAGATGGTCAACCTGCGCCGCCGGGTGGAGGAGCAGATCTTCTTTCCGATCCTGATGCAGGGGGATGGCTCGAATGCGGGGCTTCTCGATCGATTCCGCACGACTCCCAACGCGGTGCTCTTTGGAACGGCCAGCTTCTGGCAAGGGATCGATGTGCGGGGAGAGGCGCTCTCCTGCGTCATCATCGATAAGCTCCCGTTCGCGGTTCCGTCCGATCCGGTGGTTGCCGCCCGGCAGCGCCACCTCGACCAGCAGGGCCGCAGCAGCTTTGCCGAGTACTCTGTCCCCTCGGCGGTCATCTCGCTCAAGCAAGGGGTTGGACGCCTCATCCGCAGCGCGACCGATCGGGGAGTCCTCTCGATTCTCGATCCACGCCTCGTCACCAAGTCCTACGGGCAGACGTTTCTGCAGAGTCTGCCTCCCTGTCGAATTACCCGTCGGATCGAGGATGTCACCGCCTTCTTCGCTGCGGACCTTCGGCCTGACACCCAGCCGTTCATCGATTGAGGTCACCTCGATGCACTCTCTTCTCTTTCCCTTGCGCTCATTTCCTCGACGAGGAGTACTCCTCGCCCTCTGCCTGTTCCTGCTCATTCCAGCCGCGGGGAATGGTCAAGAGCGGGCCCAGGCAGGCACCGGAGCGTCACGTGGGATCGATTGGGCCAAGGCGGAAGCGGAGGCGCTCGACCTCTTCCTCGCCTACCTGCGCATCGATACGACCAACCCTCCGGGAAAGGAGATCGCCGCCGCCCGTTTCTTCGGAGAGATTTGTCGACGCGAGGGCATCGAGTACCAGATCTTCGAACCGGAGCCGGGGAGGGGAACGATCTGGGCCCGTCTGCGCGGGAACGGGGAGCTGCGACCACTGGTTCTTCTCAACCACCTCGATGTCGTCCCCCACAGCCCAGAGTTCTGGACCTATCCCGCCTTCGCGGGACGCGTCGAAGGGGGATTCATCTATGGGCGCGGCGCCCTCGATATGAAGTCGCTCGGGATGGCCCAGTTCTTCACGCTGCTGACGCTACGTCGAGCCGGGGTCGAGCTGCGCCGCGACGTCATCTTTCTCGGGACCGCCGATGAGGAGTCTGGCGGGAAACTTGGGGCTGGCTGGTTTGCGCGGAACCATCCAGAGCTGCTCCGGGACGCCGAGTTTCTGCTCAACGAGGGGGGGAGCAACTTCGTCGACTCCACCGGACGTGTCTTGTCGATCGGCATCTCTCCGGCGGAGAAGACGCCGGCTTGGTTCCGGTTGACCGCCGTTGGAGAGCCCGGTCACGGGTCCGTTCCCCGGCCGCAATCGTCGGTCAATCGCCTTCTGCGCGCCTTGAGTCGATTGCAAGACTACCAGCCGGGCTACCAGGTCGCCCCCGTCGTCGCCCAGTCTTTTCGCTCGTTTGCCCCGCTGATGGAGAGATCGGTGGGCGCCCGCTACCTCACTCTCGAGGAGTCGTTGAAGGACCCGGACTTCGCCCGCCTGCTCGCTTCCGATACCCAGGCCCAAGTCCTGCTGCGCAACACCAT
>JBMUAP010000655.1:0-2029 GCA_049454155.1 Blastocatellia bacterium | reverse complement strand
GTGGCGCGTCAACGCGTGGTGTGAGGTCGTCGCCATGGTCGGGTCGTTCCTCCTCTCAGTCGGCTTCCTCGTCTTCGAGAAGCAGGGGCTCTTCGCGACCTCCTCCGCGACCCGGCTCGTCCTGACCGTCATCGCCACGACCATCTGCTGGGTCCTTGCCGCCTATCTCGCTCCGCCGACAGACCGTGAGACCCTCCTTGCCTTCTACCGGACAGTCAAACCAGCTGGCCCCGGCTGGGCCCCCATTCGGGCTGAGGCTGGTCTGACCCCTGACCAACTGGCCGCAACGGGAGACAGTCTCCCCCTCGCTCTCCTCGGTTGGGTCGCCGGGTGTACTTCCATCTGGGCCTCTCTCTTCACCGTCGGCAATTTTCTCTACGGGCGCACCGGGATGGCCTGGTTCCTTCTCGCTGTTTTTGTTGTCAGTAGCGGGGTTCTCATCTTCCTCATCAACCGGCTCTGGTCGCCGCGGAAAGCCTGACCGGTGGGGGCTTGGCGGGGATTTTCCTTGCCTCCCCGACAGGGCTTGACATTCATAGAGGGACGTTGGATTATTGCCCCTTCGTGCTTATCCGAAAATTCACAAGCGGCCATCGAAGCCTTTTTGGGTACGGTGGCAGGGAGTGAGCGGAGATGGCGCTCGGCAACTCTTCCCCAACGCTGAGCGCCCCGCGAGCAGGCCTCAACTCGATAGGCTTCCGGTACGAGAGAAGACAAGAGGCCGACAACGTCGCCGCCTGCGTTCGGGAACTACCAGTTCAGGCAGCACCTCCCCGTGATTCACGTCGCTTGGCTCGTGACGGATCTTGCTCGGCAAGACTGCGCAAGAGTCAGGGTGGGGAGAGAGGGCTAGTTGCGGCCCGGAGAGCGGCTCCCACCGGGTGGATCCCGGCAGATTCGGGTGAGGCCCGGATCACAGAGAAGCAGCTCAAGATCCGGGCCAGACAGTTGAATGATCAGATACTGGGGAGGAGAGCCCCTTCACCACGAAGATTAAGTGGCAGGGAATCAGTCGCCTCCTTCCATCAGGTTGAAGAACAAGTGGAGGTTATGCTATGCCACAGCTCTTCCCCCGCAGCGCCAACACGCTCGCGCGGTTGAGTATTGTTCTGGGGCTCTTGCTGGCAGGTGGAATCCTCGCCTTCATCCTCAATTTCAATCGGACTCCGTATGTGACGCAGGCCTTCGTGGCCCGCGAGCAACCGGTCCAATTCTCCCACAAACACCACGTCGGGGACGATGGCATCGATTGCCGGTATTGTCATACCAGCGTCGAGCAGACTGCGTCGGCGGGGATGCCGACGACTAAGACCTGCATGAATTGCCATTCGCAACTCTTCGCGAACAGCCCCTATCTCGAAATTGTGCGTGAGAGCTGGCGATCCGGGAAGCCGATCAAATGGACTCGGGTCCATGACCTGCCCGATTTCTCCTACTTCAACCACAGCATCCACGTCAACAAAGGGGTTGGTTGCTCCTCCTGCCACGGAAGAGTCGACCGGATGCCCCTGATGTGGAACACTGCGTCCCTGCAGATGGAGTGGTGCCTCTCCTGCCATCGCAACCCGGAGGCGGTCCTGCGGGATCAGAAAGACATCACCAGGATGGATTGGGTGGCTCCGGCAGATCAAGAGGAGAAGGGCAAAGCGCTCGCCAAGCAGTACAACATCCAGTCGACGGAAGTGCTGACGAGCTGCTCCACCTGCCATCGCTAACCATTCGCGGCCAAGTGGCGGACTTCGTCTGCCGCAATTTTCTGGCCGAGGCGAATGTCGAGACATCAAGGCAGGCCTACCCTCCGGAGGGGAAGCGTTGCTTCTGGTACCTGAAGAGGCGAGTGCCGAGTGGTTGCTTAGCGTGCTCTTCAGGCTGAAAACTGAGAACGGATAACTGACCATGTCTCATCAAGATCATCACCACGACATTGACCCGATGCGCCAAGAGATCGAGCAGGCGACCCGGGGACAGAGCGGTCGCGAGTTCTGGCGAAGTCTCGAGGAACTGGCCGATACGGAGAAGTTTCGTTCGT
>JBMUAP010000654.1:0-1987 GCA_049454155.1 Blastocatellia bacterium | reverse complement strand
GGATCAAGGTCGACGCAGAAGGAGATCCCGCCGCGATGCTGGGCGAGATGCTCCACCGCCAACCGCAGGCGGCGCGGCCCACTCGGCCCCAACATCAGCCAGTCTGCCCCCTTCGGAAAATACTCGTCCGGCAGTGTCTCGCTGAAATGCTCGTAGTCGATCCGGAAGTCCTCGATGCTGACCCGGGATTTGGGGATTCCCGTGCTTCCGCCCGTCTCGAAGACGTAGACGGGCTTGTCGGCCATCCCCTTCGGCACCCAACGGCGCACTGGCCCCCCCCGCAGCCACTCATCCTGGAAGAATCCGAACCGGTCGAGGTCCTCGTAGGTGTGAACCTCCTTGCGGGGATCCCAATCGAGCCGCGAGGCAAAGTCGAGCCAGAAGGGAGATCCCGTCTCGGGCGAGAAATGCCACGCGATCATCTCCCGGACATGGGCATCGAGCTTCTCTTTCCAGGTTCCCGTCTCTGCTTGTGCGATTGCGCTCATGATTTTGCTCCTTACCTCAAGAGAATCGTGCTCGCCGGTCGACCCGGCTCCCTCCCCCCTGGCCGTCCAACGAGGAGAGACGTTAATTGCTCCGCTCAGGTTTCGAGTCGGAAGGGGTTGAAATTGGTCTGGCGGTCGAAGTAGTCCTCGTGCTCCCGCCGCTTCAGAAATCCGACCACTTGATAGGTGATGGGAGTTACCAAGACCTCCCACATCACCTTCAAGATATAATTCGTGACCAAGACCTTGAGGACGAGGCTTCCCGACCATCCAGCCGCCCCCAGAAAGGCCAACGGATAAAAGATCATCGAATCGACCCCCTCCCCCGCTATCGTTGAGCCGATGGTCCGCGTCCACAACCAGCGACCGTTGGTGAGGATCTTCATCTTCGCCATGACGAGGGAGTTGGTAAACTCTCCCGCCCAGAAGGCCCACAGCGAGGCGAAGACGACCCGGGGTGTGTTCCCGAAGATGTACTCGTAACAGGTCTGATGCGGCCAGTCAGGGGCGGGGGGCATCTGCACGACTGCCCAGCTCATCCCCGCCGCGAAAAGAAGCCCCCCAAAGCCTGCCCAGATCACTCGCCGGGATCGGGCAAACCCATAGACTTCCGTCAGCACATCTCCAAACAGATAACTCAGGGGAAAGAAGAGGATGGCCGTTCCAAACGGGATTCCTGCCAGAAGGCTGACCTTCTGCACGCCGATGACCCCTGAACAGAGAAGCACCGTGACGAAGGCCGCCATGATCAAGTCATAATACTTGTACGACCTCATCGGCATGGTCGAGGGGGTGGATGCGTCCAAGCGTCAGTCTCCTTCGTCAATCGCCAGAATATATGGAGTTCATCGATCGATCAGAAAGCAGGTGGTATCGCAGAGAATTGTTCGGAAAGTATGACATTCGATCTTGGCTCCAGACACCACAAGTCCACTAAGCCGCTCCACCCTGCTCTCGGCCCGGGATGTCCAAGTGGCGAGTCAGCCAACCGCTGGCGTCACGAAAGCTCTCGGGGCTGATCTCGTGCCCCATCGGGTACTCGTGGTAGTCCAGCTCGACCGGCAATCGAGAGAGGACCGCCCGGGTCTCTCGACCGTGATGAATCGGCAGCACCGCATCGATCGTCCCGTGGGCGACAAAGATCGGAAAGCCACGCAAGACCCCGGGGTCGGAGAGCTGCTGGTCGAGGTTGGGCAGGGCCCGGCCACTCAGCGCCACTACCCCCGCGGCGAGCCCCGGATGGGTCAACGCCAACTGCAGGGCCATCATGGCCCCCTGGCTGAATCCAAGGAGGAAGACCTGGGTCGGATCGACTTGGTACTGGTCGCGAACCTCACCGAGAAACTGGCCGAGCGCCTCCAGCCCAGCCCCGACTTCCTGTGAGTCATACTGGAACCCTTGCGGGCCCAGCCCGAGGTTGAACCAAGCATAGGCCCCTGGAGCGAGCGTGATCGGTGCCCGGGGGCTGACCACCAGAAACCGCGGATCGACGTACGAGG
>JBMUAP010000653.1:0-2039 GCA_049454155.1 Blastocatellia bacterium | reverse complement strand
GGGAGGGACGCCCCGGGGGACCGGGGCAAGTCTGGGGGAGCACTGGGCGTTTCGGGCGCCAGTGCGGCCGGCGGTGCCGGCCCCCGGCCAGAAGGCTTGGGTGCGCAATCCGATCGACGCCTTTGTCTTGGCGAGGTTGGAGCGGGAGGGGCTGACGCCGTCGGCGCGGGCGGGACGCGAGACGCTGCTGCGGCGGCTGAGTCTGGACCTGATTGGCCTGCCACCGACACCGGAGGAGATCGAGCGCTTCCTGGCGGACACACGAGCAGACGCCTACGAGCGGGAGGTCGATCGGCTGTTGGCCTCGCCCCATTTCGGCGAGCGCTGGGGGCGGCTCTGGCTCGATGCCGCGCGGTATGCCGATTCGGACGGGTACGAGAAGGACAAGGTGCGCTGGGCGTGGTTCTACCGGGACTGGGTCATCCGGGCGATCAATGCGGACCTGCCCTACGACCAGTTCATCATCGAGCAGATCGCCGGGGACCTGCTGCCGGGAGCGACGCAGGACCAAGTGGTGGCGACCGGCTTCCTGCGCAATTCGATGATCAACGAGGAGGGGGGAATCGATCCAGAGCAGTTCCGGATGGAGGCGATGTTCGACCGCATGGACGCGATCGGCAAGGGAGTGCTCGGCTTGACGATCCAGTGCGCACAGTGCCACAACCACAAGTACGATCCGCTCAAACAGGAGGAGTACTACCGGCTCTTCGCCTTTCTCAACAATGCGCACGAGGCCAACATCGCTGTCTATACCCCAGAGGAGCAGCAGCGACGGAATGAGATCGAACAGGCGACGCGGATGATCGAGTCTCGCCTGCAGGAGCGGACGCACGATTGGCCGGCGCGGATGGCGGCGTGGGAGACGCAGGTCAGCAAGGGGCTCCCGAGCTGGACGGTCGCGAAGGCAAGCGTTGACGACATCTCGACGGGCGGGCAGCGCTACCTGCCGATGGAGGACGGATCGTTTCTGGCGCAGGGGTATGCACCGACCAAGCACCGCGTCAAGCTGACGGTCGAGACGGTAGAGCAAGAGATTCGGGCCTTTCGGTTGGAGCTGATGCTCGACCCGAACCTGCCGTTGGGTGGGCCGGGGCGATCGATCAAGGGGCTGGGGGCATTGACCGAGTTCGAAGTCGAAGCGGCACCGCGCAGCGATCCGGCGAAGAAGGAGAAGGTGCGGTTGGTCAAGGCGACGGCCGACTACTCGCAGCCGGAGCGCCCGTTGGAAGCGATCTTCGATGATCGGAGCAAACGCAAGCGGATGACGGGACCCATCGAATGGGCGATCGATGGCCGCGACGAGACCGCCTGGGGCATCGACGCCGGGCCGGGACAGCGAAATGTGCCACGGCAAGCGGTCTTTGTCGCCGAGAATCCGATCTCGTTCGAGGGGGGAACGGTCCTGACATTCTACCTCAAGCAGAACCACGGTGGATGGAACAGCGACGACAACCAGAATCTGAACCTCGGTCGCCTCCGGATCTCGACAACGAGTGCCGAGGGAGCCACCGCAGACCCGGTTCCGCCCGGGGTGAGACAGATCCTCGCCATCCCGGCCGAGCGGCGGAGCGAGGCACAGGTGCGCAGCGTCTTCCGGACGTGGCGAAAGACACTCCCAGAGTGGCAGGCGGAGAACGAGGAGATCGCCAAGCGCTGGCAGGGCGATCCCGAAGGGACGAGCCAGCTCGTCTACAGTGAGCGCGAGGCGTCCGAGGCGCGGGAAACCTATCAGCTGCGCCGCGGCGACTTCCTGCGGCGGGAGAAGAAGGTGGCGGCCGGAGTGCCGGCCTTCCTCCACCCTCTGCCGACGGAGGGGAATGGGCAAGAAGCACGGGTCAACCGGCTGACCTTGGCGAAGTGGCTGGTCGATCGGCAGTCACCGACGACCGCCCGCTCGATCGTCAACCGGCTCTGGCAGGCCTACTTTGGCGTGGGCATCGTCGCCTCGGCGGAGGACTTTGGGCGACAGAGCGATCCGCCGTCCCATCCGGAGCTGCTCGATTGGCTGGCAGTGGAGTTGATGGAGCAAGGGTGGAGTT
>JBMUAP010000652.1:0-2040 GCA_049454155.1 Blastocatellia bacterium | reverse complement strand
CAACGGGATCGAGATTGACCTGAATTTCTTCACGGGGAAGGCCAAAGGTCTCGACCTCCTGGAGCCATTCAAGGACAGACCTGCTTTCCCATCTCTTGGCAAGGGTGGCTTTCGCCTGTGCCAACTCCTCCCCGGTAATGGGGTTGGCGACCGTTCCCGCCATCATCTCGACGATCCGTCGTGCCGCTTCCCTCGCTTCCTTGGCTGGCGCTTGGGCACGAAGATAGAGGGGACCGTCCAGGGTCCGACGCGATACTTCAACCGATGCTTTGACGCCGGAGGTCGTCGGATTGGCCTTCTCCCAACGCTGGGCCCAGATCTCTCCCAAAATGTGCGTCGTCAGGTGAGAAGGAGAGGTCACCTTCTCACCTGGGAGTCCGACGCGGATCTCGACCACGTCCGCCCCTGCCTGCTCGACGACTGCAATCCGACCTTGAGGAATCCGTAGGGGAGGGCGAAATGTCGCGGGGACGATGGCACCCTTGCTCCACCCACCGAAGAAGATCTTGAAAAGCGCCAGAACACGCTCCTGCGAGACAGGTCCGGTGACGATCGCCGAAGCGTTGTTCGCCAGGTAAAACCGCTGAAAATAGTCGTAGACATCTCCCGGTCGAAGATTGCCAATCGTGGCCTCCGATCCGAGGAGGTTGTGTCCGTACGGGTGAACCCCATACAGCGTGTTCATCATCGCTTCATCGGCACGGCTCGGCAGGGGGAGCGGCTGGCGGATCTCTGCGAGTTGCTGTTCCACGGCCGCCTTGAAGGCTTCGGGGCGAATGGTCTCCACCACCAACAGACGCGCGAGGATTTCCAGGGCCTGCTCGAAGCTCGCGGGGGGGGTTCGCAGCCGAAACCAAGTGGTATCCCAGTTCCATCCCCATTCAATGGTCGACTGCAGGGAGTCCATCTCCTCTCGCAGGCGGGGATTGACCGCCAGGAGAGTCCGCTGAGTCATTCCCGACAATCCGGTCTTGGCCACTGGATCGAACATCGATCCTGCCCGGACGACCAGATCACACTGGATCTGCGTCTGCCCCTCCAGCTTGAGACTGATGACCTGCAGTCCATTGAGCAGTGTGTCCCGCCGGACCTCACTGTAAGGACTTTCATTGCCTGTCGCACGCCCGGCAGCGTTCTGTAAGTTTTGGGCTGGGTGATTCATCCCACCGATCGTTGGGGGGTGGCCATAGGCGGTGGACGGGCCCAGTAGGTAGCTCCCAAAGAGCAGGATCAGGGAGAGAATGAGCAGTTTTGAAGATCGTATGCGCATCGCGTTCAGTTTCAGGTGATTGCAAGACCGCATTGGAAAGCCCTTTGGCACACGCTGCCCGCAAGAGCCGGAAAATGAAAGGAAAAGTGTAGCCCTCTCAACCGGTAGCGTCAACTGGCCGTCTTGGCCGGGAATCTTGGTAAGGTGGGCGATCTGTCGTCAACGGCGAGCTCATTGGTCCAGCGAGGGGCAGCGCGGTGGACGGCCGAGCGGAAGAAAGGCTTGCCGCCAAGTCATAGTGAAGGGGTAGGAGGCGCGCTCTCAGGAAGAAAATCGATTCCTCCAATCCAGGTTGCCCAGTCCGATTCGGTGGCCGCATACTGGCCCATTACCCAGACCAGTGGCTCGTCGGGGGCTCCACAAGCCGCGCTGTGCAGGCTCCAGGGCCCACTTCCCGGGACGGAACTCTGGAGCAGCTCGATGCTCTCCCGCAACTGGTTGGGCGGATCCTCCGGGCGCCGACCGCTATAGGCAATCGAAGGCGGATCTTTCTCGCTGGCGCGATTGAAGACCAAGATCAGGTCGCCCGCCGGATCGATCGCCAGGGCAGGGCAGAAATAGTGGTATCCAGGAGCCCCATAGGTACCGTACTGAATCCCGAATCCGGTCTTCGGATTGATCTCGAACCACTGAATCGCCGCGCGATTTCTATTTTCTCCCCAATTGGCAAGCACGGTTTGGGCAACCCAGAGTCGACCGTGACCATAGACGCGCTGGCACAGCCGCGCATCACCCGACTCGAATCCTTCACTGGCTTTCGAAGGCAGGAA
>JBMUAP010000651.1:0-2040 GCA_049454155.1 Blastocatellia bacterium | reverse complement strand
CTTCAAATTCAGGTCGGAATCGGCGGGTGAATTCTTCTCCGATCTCTCCGTAGATCACGAATTCCGCTCGGAGACGGAGGCCCTGCTGCACGGCCATGCCGAAGGGGAGGTGACCGGCATTCCGGGCAGCACTGGGAGCGATCTGCGCTACCTGCCAGCCAGCGGAGGCGATTCGGTACTGATCGGGCCGACCCAAGGAGGGCGCTATCCCCACTTCACTGCCAGTTCGGAGCGGGTCTACCTGACGACCCAGCAGGGGCTGACCTCGCTGCGGCTCGATGGGCTCGATCGACGGACCCACCTGCGGGTGACGGGCAGTGGAGCCCCGCCCAATCCTCCCAGTGCGAGTGCGATCCGGATCTCCCCCGACGGCACCAAGGCCTTCTGCGAAGTCCAGGGCAAGCACTACCTCGTCACCCTGCCCCGCGCCGGTGGCGAGACGGTCACCGTCAACGTCACCGCCCCGACGCCCCCTGTCCCTGTCCGCAAGCTCTCCGCAGAGGGCGGAGACTACCTCGGCTGGTCGGCCGGCGGCGAGATGGTCAGTTGGTCCTGGGGCGCGACCTTCTTCTGGCAACCGCTCCAAGCCGAGAAGCCCGAGCAGGCCGCCATCGTCATCGAACGCCCTCGGGCCCGCCCGAGCGGAACCATCGTCCTGAGCGGTGCCCGCATCGTCACCATGAAGGGGCAGGAGGTGATCGAGCGCGGCGCGATCACCATCACCGACAACCGCATCACTGAGATCCGTGCGCTCCCAGCCAAGGGACGCCCGACACCTTCCTTCCCGGCCGGCGCCCGGGTCATCGACGTCTCTGGCCGCACGATCATTCCCGGCCTTGTCGATGTCCACGCCCATATGTGGCCCCCGCGCGATGTTCACCAGACCCAGGTCTGGCAGTATCTCGCCAACCTCGCCTACGGCGTGACCACTACCCGTGACCCGCAGAGCTCGACAACTGACGTCTACGCCTATGCCGACCTCGTCGAGACCGGCGACATCCTTGGACCGCGCGTCTTCACCACCGGCCCGGGCGTCTTCGACCGCTCCGGCCTGAGTGATCGCGAGGCGACCCGCAACTTCATCCGCCGCTACCGGGACGCCTACCAGACGATGACGCTCAAACAGTATGTCGCCGGTGACCGCATCGTCCGCCAGTGGGTCGCCGAGGCCTGCCGCGAATTTGGCATCACCCCGACCACTGAGGGTGCTCTCGACATGAAGCTCGACCTCTCCCAGATGATCGATGGCTTCTCTGGCAATGAGCACTCCCTCCCGATTCAACCCCTCTACCGCGACGTCATCGAGTTTGTCGCCCGCTCCAAGACCTACTACACCCCGACCATCCTCGTCGCCTATGGCGCCCCCTGGACCGAGAACTACTTCTTCGAGAACACCGACGTCGTTGGCAATCGCAAACTCGCCCGCTTCATCCCCCAGGAACTGCTCAACACCATGCTGCGCCGCCGCACGCAATGGTTCCATCCAGAGGAGTATGGCCACGTTGGCATCGCCAAGGGTGCTGCCGCCATCGTCAAGGCTGGCGGGCGTGTCGGCCTCGGCGGCCACGGCCAGATGCAGGGGATCGGCTGCCACTGGGAGCTCTGGGCCCTCCAATCCGGCGGCATGACCCCTCACGAAGCCCTCCAGTGCGCAACGATCTTTGGGGCGGAGGCCATTGGGCTCCAACAGGACGTCGGCTCCCTCGAAGTTGGGAAGCTCGCGGACCTCGTCGTTCTCGAAGGCAACCCTCTCACCGACATCCGCCAGACCAATACCATTCAGTTGGTCATGAAGAATGGCGAACTCTTCCACGGCGAGACGCTCGACCGGATCTGGCCGTCGGAACAGAAGCTCGAGAAGCAGTACTGGTGGGACCGCGAGCCCAAGTAGTCGGTTCCCTTGTTGACTTAGAAACTAAATGCGCCGGCAGCGAGACGCCCCGCTCGACTGCCGGCTTTTTTGTGGGGGAGACGGCGCTATTTCCCTAGAGGGTGTTATTAACTTTCGGCGAGTATCCTCGCAACGTTCTTTAACATCAG
>JBMUAP010000650.1:0-2049 GCA_049454155.1 Blastocatellia bacterium | reverse complement strand
CCAAGGGGCAGCTCTCCGCCCCTTGGCAAGGTTGGCTCTGCTTGGCAAGGTTGGCTCTGTGTGTGGCACCTGTTCCCCTCTCTTCCTTGAGAAAGGGGGCAGGTGCTTCTCTTTTAGGGCGCTCAAGGAGTGGGCGGTGTCTCTGGAAGGGCGAGCTTCTCTTTTTCGCTGTCGACCGAGAACCGCTGGTAGTTGCCGTAGGCGATCGTCTGGTTGACAGTAATCCCTTTGACGAGAAGGACTTTGACATTGAGGTTGATATCAGCGCGAGTCGGCAGCCAGATCTCATCGTTGACGCGGTCTGACTCCAGGACAAAGGAGGCGCCTTCGCGGAGGGAGGCGAGGAGGCCCCCGGCAACCTTGAAGGCGGAGACAAGCCGCGCGTCGACGCGGGCAACCTGCTTGTCGAGCTCGTCAACCCAGATCGCTCCGGCCATCTTCCCGAAGAACTTCTCGAAGTCCTTGCGCGGCTTGTAGCCTGGCATCGGCTCAAAGTCGAAGACGATCACGTCCCGTCCCCGAAACCGTTCCCGGCGAGGGTTGACGAGTTGTGAGGCGCGCAAGACGTCGGCGATGGAGATGCGCTCGCCGCGTTCGGGGTCGGGCGTTCCGGCCGTCGATTGCGCGACATCGCGCTGCTCTTCGGCCCGGCGCTTCTTTTCGGCCTCGCGCTTCTCGATCTCCCGGACGCGCTTCTCGACCTTGCGAGTCTCGCTCTCCTCCTCTTGAGGGGTGAGCGGACGGCCACTGCGGGCGATGAGGCGGCGAATGCGGTTGCCTTGGTAGAAGGTCAGTTCGTAGGTGTTCGACTCCTTTTCGGTAGCCCGCCCTTGGGAGTCGATCTCGCGTCGAATGATCGTCTCGCGGTAGGTGTAACGTTCAAGCAGCTCATCGACACGGTCCTCATTTTGACGGACCGCTTCGAGCAGGGTCGGGATATCGGGGAGTGGTTCGTTGGAGAGGCGGGGAAAGTCGAAGCGGGCCCGATCGAGAGAAGGGTTGTGGACGATCTGGTCAAGCACGACCTCGAAGGACTCCTCTCCAAGAGTGATGGTGATGCGGTGTGGCTCCGGGACTCCACCAACTGGACGATAGTCCGCGTAATCGAAGATACGCGTCGTCTCCCCGAGAGGGATCTCCTCCCGGAGCAGCAGACCGGAGGCGCGATCGAAGTAGAGGGTCAGCCGAATGTTGCGGGCGGTGGTCAGCCGCAGTTTGTTGGCTGTCTTGCCGGCAATCTCCGCTGAGCCAAGCACGGCAATCTTCGCCTTCTGTTTGGAGAGATCGAGCCAGCGGCGGGCTCGCCAGACCGCCTCGGCCTCGAACTCCCGGCTGGCCGATCCCGTGAGGGTGCGCAACCCGTCGCGGGAATCGCGCACCCAGCCCGACTTGCCGTTGAAGCCCTCGTCAAATTCGAGTCCCCGCAGGTCGAAGGCCGTGCGATAAAGGTTGGGAGACTGGCTCTGACCGAGATAGCGGCCGGTGCTACGATCGGAGAGCCGGGTGATCGTTCCCTCGACCTGCCAGGAGGTGATCCGGCGCAGCAGCTTCTCACCGCCGTGCGCCCGGGTCGCCGCTTTCAGAATCCGGCTGGGCGACTGGCCAAAGCCATCCCACGGCAGAGTCATCAGCCAGCCCAGCGCCCAGGCGATCCCCCAGAATAAACGGCGTCGATCGCGGGTCTCTTCTCTTCTGTTGCAGTGCATGGGCACGCCTCCTCTCCTGGTCTTCCATCGTTGATCCTTTTGGATCCATCATTCATTCCTGACGCGACATTGTCCCACTTCAAATCCAGAATCTCAAACTGGGCCTTTTGCCTCTTTCGTGCGCAAGAGAGAACGACCAATCGGCAATTTGATGAACGATCCATCCAGGTATCTCCCCCCCCCAAAAAAAAGTGTAATCATTCACCAAGGGGAAGATTGGGAAGTGGGCCGGGCGAACCAGCGTTCGACGTTAGAACAGAAGACAAGATAGCACCACCGAGTCACAGAGATCACAGAGAAGGCGAAGTTTGGGACGACCTTGGCGACGTGGCAACGTTCGAGT
>JBMUAP010000649.1:0-2050 GCA_049454155.1 Blastocatellia bacterium | reverse complement strand
CCCCGATCTGGCGCCCAATCTCGTGCGAAAGCTCCGTCAGCTGCCGTGCAAACTCGGACGAGACGATCTGGTGTGCCGGAATACGCCGTTGGTAGATCTTCTCCAATCGACGAATCTGGTTGGCTTTGAGCCCCAGCGTTTTTCCCTCAATCTGCGCGATGAGATGGCTCCTTTCGATGAATCAGTCGATCGCGACTGAAAGTATGATGCTGGCGTGGAGGAGAAGTTTCCTCCCACCACAAGGGACCCGCTAAGCCCCCCCAAAGGAATGGATGTCAAGTCTACAGTTGAAACAGACCAGACTCACGATAAATAATGGAGTCGGTTGAGTGCAAGCCCTCTTTTACCGATACTCAGAGAAGAAGAGAGGGGGCGATCGGTGCGTAAGCGCCAACATCAGAGGTGGGGGGACCTCCCGGTGCCTTCTTTCAGACAAGGGGATCGATTTCATGTGCACGAGACAAAGAACTGCGGGGTGGGGTGTTCGAAGACGAGGTGTTCTGCTGTTGGCTGGACTCTTGCTGGCAGGATTGCCCGGAGAAGGGCTGGCTCAGGGGACGGCTGACAAAGAGATGCCTCCGGACGAAGTCTATTTCAGTATCGCACGGGGGCTTAACGCCATCAGCGAATCCCCTGTCAGCGCGATCGTTTCGGAACTTGATGGGGTGGTCGAACTCGTCTCCGTAGTCATGGAGCCAGATGGGAAGGCGCTCGTCACGGTTCGTGAGCGAACGCCCGCCAGCGCCGCCTTTCCGAACAAGTCGACCCGCATGAAGTTTGCGCCGCCAACCAGCGGCAAGGAGTGGCAGTGGGTCGAGTTCGAGGAGAATCGCCGCTTCTACCCGGTCGAGCGGCTCTTTCCTTATACCAAAAATGAGCTCGATCGCCGTCGGCAGCTCGCCGATCGGCTCTGGTCCGAGGTGGTCTCCTCGATGGGACGCCAATCTCAGGGAGCCGAGAAGGTCCTCGCCACGGCCCAGGCCATTCTCAAGAAAGAGTTTGATCTCACCAAGATTATCGGGACCATCTCCGAACAACTTGGCACTGCCAGCAAGGAGAAGGACACCGAGGCGATCCTCCGCTCCTACGACGAGTTGCAGCAGAACGACACGGCCCTCATCGAGTTCGCCGATACCAACACCGACCTCAAGGCCAATGACGCCTACCTCCGCCTCTTTGATGAATACAAGAACGCCGTAACCGTCACGGGGCGGTTTCGGAAGGACTATGTTGCGGCCGTCGAGGGCTACAACGAAGCCCTCCTCCGCCTGCCCTACGCCCTGGTTGCTTATGGGCTGGGCTATACGAAGATGGAGCCGGCGATCACGGCTGAATAAAGACTGGGTGATGCCAACTGGGTGACGCCGAGAAGATCACCGGATGGACTCTCGAAACCCGTCGGATGACTATCCGCCGGCGAGAAGTCGGTCCAATCATCAACACCGCCAGCAAGGGGTACTGAGTAAGGAGAGAGAGGGATGAACCAACCAGAAACAGATGACAAACTGGGTCGTTCGCTGCCGGCTGGACCGTCGACCCCATCGACCAGTCAGCGGGCCACCGAGACGATCGAAGAGGTGGCGAGTGTCCTTCGCGACCTCTTCAACCGTGTTCCGGAGACCGTCACCCGCGCGGTCGATCGTGCGATCACGGTGCGGGAAACAACCGTTCTCGTCCGCCTCAGTGATCGGACGAGCGAGGCGATCGAGACATTGGTCTCAGCGGGGCTCTTTGCCAACCGGGGAGAAGCCGCCTCGTTCCTGATCGAGGCGGGCTGCCAAGCCCAGGCCCCACTCTTTGGCAAGATCGAGGGGAAACTCTCCGAGATCGAAAAACTTCGGACCGAAATCCGCGACAGCCTGTCGGCGGACTTGTCGAGTCACCGCGAGGAGAACTGAGGTATGCCCACGACCGATGTCGACTTTTTCAAGCTGGATACGCTGCTCTCCGATGAAGAGAAACTGGCCCGCCAGAGTGTCCGCAGCTTTGTCGAAGACCGGGTTCGTCCGATCATCGCCGAGTGTTTCGAGGAGGGACGGTTCCCACGCGC
>JBMUAP010000648.1:0-2057 GCA_049454155.1 Blastocatellia bacterium | reverse complement strand
CGGGATCTTCGCTCGGGCGAGCTGCGACTGCGCTACCTGGTGCAGGGTACGCTGGTCAAGATTCTTCTCGATTCACGCCGCGACCGCCTGATCACCCTCCACCATCTTGGAAAGGTCAAGGTACGGTTCCTCTCCCGGCCGGATGAGGAGAAGACCGTCGATCTTCAATCCCCGATCTCGGGTGGCGAGCTGCTCGGGCAGGAGGGGCTGGTCGCGGTCACCACCGAGACAGGGCGCCTCGAGATCCTTGACCTTGAGACGATGAAACCGGTCGCTCAACGCCAAGCCCATCCCCCCGGAACGAAGGCTGCCCTGCGCTATGATCCTCACGGGCGCCGCCTGATCACCTCTGGGCAGGATGGAACCGCTCGGGTCTGGTCGCTCGATCGGCTGCTGCAGAACGCGGCGCTGCGGCCATTTCCACCGGCCGAGGTCAGTTCCGTTGCCCTCTCCCCCGATGGCCAGCGGCTGGCCGTCGGAGACCACGCCCACCTCGTCCACCTCTGGAATCTCGAGACTCAGCGCCGGGAAAGGACCATTCCAGCCCACTCCGCCTGGGTTCACGACCTCTCGTTCTCTCCCGATGGCCAACACCTCGCTACGGCCAGCCGCGAACAAGCTGTCAAAATATGGCAGGTCTCAACCGGTGCACTCCTCCGGTCCCTGCCGCACAACCTGCAGGTGCTGGTCGTCCGTTACTCCCCGCAGGGGGAGTCGCTGGTGACCAGCAGCAGCGACTTGGCGGTGCGGCTTTGGGATCCGCAGACGGGGGAGCTGCAACGGGAGATCACAGGATTTTCGGATGAGGTGAGAGCGCTGGCTTGGTCCCCCACCCAGCCACTCCTCGCCACCGGAACCCGCGATGGCGAGGTCCGCCTCTGGGACCTTGGTCGGGAAGGGAAGGGGGCTCGGTTGTCGCAGACTCCGGCCAAGGTCACCTCGCTCGCCTTCTCCCCGGACGGCAAGAGCCTCGTCGTGGTCGGCAACTACTCCTCGATCAGGTTCTACGATGTCGCTCAACGAAGGCTCCAGAGAATCCTTTCCGTACCCAGCGCTGGTGGCCGTCTCGTGGCCTTCTCCCCCGATGGCCAGCGGCTCGCCTTTGCGGGCGAGGATCGCGCCATCCGGATCTTCGATGCCTCGTCTGGCCGGGAACTCCTCCTCCTCGCCCAGTACCCCGCCCCCCTCACGTCGCTCCAATTCTCCTCCGACGGGCGGGCCCTCTACACCGGGGATGTCGATCACCGCGTCCAGGCCTACTCCGCCAAACGCTAGCGGCAGAGCCGCCTTACGGTCTCTCCTGCAGGATCAGATCCCGCAGCCGCTCTCCCCGCTGAAAGCGTCCCAAGTTGTCGAGGAAATGGGCCAGATGGCTGTCGCGCTCGCCAAGATGGCCGCCGGCTGTATGGGGGGTGAGGAAGCAGTTGGGCAGCTTCCAGAGCGGGTGGTCGGGCGGGAGCGGCTCCGGATCGGTGACGTCGAGCCAAGCCGCGGCGAGCGGCCCCTCCACCAGCGCTTCGAGCAGCGCCTCCTGGTCGACCGTCTTCCCGCGGCCAATGTTGTAGAAGCGGCTCCCCCGGCGCATGCCTTGAAAGAAGGCCCGGTCGCAGAACTTCTCGGTCGAGGGGCTCGCCGGCAGGAGGTTGATGACGTGATCGGCCGCGGCACAGGCGGCTCCGAGCCCCTGCGCATCGACCATCGGAATCGGCTCCTCTCCCGTCGGGCGTCGACGATAGCCCGTCAGCCGCATTCCCAAGGGAGCCAGCAACTCGACCAGCCGTTCGCCGATCGTCCCATAGCCAAGCAGCACCGCTGACTGCCCTCGCAAGAGGAACGACGCGGCACGCAGCTCCATCATCGGCCAGCGGCGATCCCCCCGCTGGATCTCGAGCGCCCGTGGGAGCTGGCGGGCGAGGCTGAAGAGCATGGCGACGACGTGCTCAGCGCAAGGGTCGGCATAAACGTGCGCGCTGTTGGTCATCTGTCGCCCCCCCGCCCGCAGCCTGTCGCGCCCCTCGTCCCGGTCGTAGCGCGCGACGCCCGCCGTCTCGGCCTGG
>JBMUAP010000647.1:0-2066 GCA_049454155.1 Blastocatellia bacterium | reverse complement strand
CGAACGCCCGGAACTTCCGATCGAAGTTGGTCGCCCCGATGAAGAGGAGCCCTCCAGAGGTCAACAGCGGTCCCCCGTAGTTCTCACTTCCGGTCTTGCTCATTCCCTGGGCGACCAATTGCGGGTACTCCCCGAAGGGGATTTGCCAGACGATCCGGCCGTGGTGCAGATCGATTGCGCTCAATGTGCCCCAGGGCGGAGCGATCGCCGGGTATCCTTCCGGGTCGAGAAACTTGTTATATCCGTCCATCCCGTAGCGAAGATCGACCCGGGGATCGTCGGGTCGGACCGTCACGGTAACGTTCGACTCACCCGTCAGCAGGTACTGCACAATGGCGTCGATCGACTCCGTCTCCAGCCGAATGAAGGCGGGCATCCGCCCCATTCCCTTGCGGATGATGGTCCGCAGGTCTTCCGCTTCGAACTTTTGTGGGAGTCGGGTGAGGGCAGGGAACTCGGGCGGGCTCCCCTTCAGATCGGCCCGGTGGCAGTCGGCACACTCCCGGACGTAGAGCTCCCGTCCGTTGAGCTGCTTCTCGATCTTCCCCTTGGGGACAAGCCGCAGGATCCAGGCCATCTCGTTGGCATTGACATAGTAGAGGCCCGTGCTCGGGTCGAAGGCACCCCCGCCCCATTCCGCGCCGCCGTCAAAGCCCGGAAAGACGATCGTTCCGCCCAGGCTTGGCGGGGCAAAGGGCCCATCGCTCTTCAGTCGCCGGAACTGTTCGAGCGCTGCCCGGTGGGCCTCCGGCGTGCGCCGCGTCAGCATCTCCTCGGTCAGGCGCTGCCGCGCGAATGGCGGGGGTAGCGTCGGGAGGGGCTGGGATGGAGTCAGCTTCTCTCCCTCCACCCCTTCCGTCGAGACGCGTACCTCTTCAATCGGGAAGAGTGGCTGTCCCGTCTCCCGCTCGAAGAGAAAGAGGTGGCCTGTCTTGGTGGCCTGGGCCACTCCGTCGATGAAGCGCCCCCCGTGCTTGACCGTGACGAGGATCGGAGCCGTCGGAAAGTCCCGATCCCAGACGTCGTGCCGCACTGCCTGAAAGTGCCATTTGCGCTCTCCCGTCGCGGCGTCAAGGCAGAGCAGGCTGTTGGCGAAGAGGTTGTCTCCGTGTCGGTTCACTCCATAAAAGTCGAAGGAGGCGGAGCCCGTCGGCGCGAAGAGCAGGCCACGCTTCTGGTCGACCACCATCCCAGCCCAGTTGTTGGCTCCCCCGCTGTACTCCCACGCATCTTTCGGCCAAGTCTCGTACCCGAGCTCGCCGGGATGGGGGATGGTGTGGAAGATCCAGCGCCGCTTCCCGGTTCGCACATCGTAGGCGCGCAGGTGCCCCGGGGCCGATGGCAGCCGCTCGTTGACCAGGCTGCCGATGATGAGGAGGTCGCGGTAGATGACTCCGGGCGTGCTCATCGTCACGTTCATCTCCTGCAAGTCCCGATCGAGCCCCTCGCGCAGGTCGATCCGCCCCTTCTCTCCAAACCCTTCGTCCAGCCGCCCCGTGCGCGCGTCGAGCGAGTAGAGATGGGTTTGATAGGAGAAGAAGATCCGCTCTTCGGCCCCGTCCGTCCAGTGGGTCAGACCGCGATTGCGCCCTTTGCCCCGCGGTGCGCTTCCGACGTGCGGGTCGAAGCTCCAGCGCTCCCGCCCCGTGGCGGCATCGAGCGCGATGACCCGCATCCGGGGAGACGTCACATACATCACCCCATTGAGAATGATCGGATTGCACTGCATCTCCGACCCCTCGAAGGCATCCCCCGTCTCAAAGGTCCAGGCCACTTCGAGCTGCTTGACATTGCCCCGGTTGATCTGGGAGAGGCGTGAATAGTGGTTGTTATCTGGCCCTCCCCCAAACATCGGCCAGTCGGATGGCCGCAGGCTCTTCGTCGCCTCTTGCTGGCTGGCGCCAATCTTCCCGCCAATCGCCCCGCCAATCTCCCCATTGACCAACAGGCCAACTCCCAGCCCGCCGATCAGCAGGAGGGCCGCCCAAGTCCGTCTGCGTCTCCTCGTTCCCGCTCTCATGTCAGTGATGGTCCTCCGTTCTACGATTCCAGTTCGCTCTCCGTGA
>JBMUAP010000646.1:0-2066 GCA_049454155.1 Blastocatellia bacterium | reverse complement strand
CACGGGGGGGGCCGAGGGCATGCAGTGCCTGCCGGACGGCAAGGGCGCCAGCGGCCCGCGCTCGCCGGAAGGCGGCAGCCCCGCTCCGCGGCCCTCGTCGTCCCCGCAGGGTGGCTCGGCCGCCCCGGCCGAGGACTACGACGACGAGGGCGACGAGATCCCGTGCTGAGCCAAGAGCCAAGAGCCAAGAGCTCAGATGCTGAAAGAGGTGGTCCCGATGTGGGCCGCCTTTTTTTGTCGCCCACCCGCCCGCGGCTTCTGATACCAAAACTAAATAAGCTCTGGACTGTTTAGATTCTGGACGAAGCGTTTACTTGATCCCGCAGCCAGGGGCGACCGATGAGCGATAGGACCCGTTCGGCGTCCTCCCACCACCTCCTCAAGATTGGGATGGTCGCCTCGCGAAGCTGCTCGATGGTATCAAAGATCCGGTTGCCCAACTCATCCTTGATGAGATCCCAGAGTTGCTCACAGGGATTGAGCTCCGGGCTGTAGGGCGGCAGGTCGATGATCCGGATGTTGGCCGGCAAGCGGGGGTCGCCGTCGCGAAGATGAAAGCCGGCTTGGTCCCGGATCAGGATATGAACCACCTCGGGGTCGTTTGAGGCGAGGTTTTCAAGATAGCGCTGGTCCCACTGCAGGTTGACTCCAGAGATTTGGCAGAAGTGGCATTCCCCCCCGGTGACTTCCAGCGATCCATACAGGTAGTCCCACTCGTACTTGATCTGACAGTCCACCACCGGGCGCACGCCACGCAGACTCCAGAGCTTGCGCATCATGGTGTGCAAACCGAAGCGGGCTTCATCCATCACCCAGATCTTCACCCGGGAGCCCTTCGCCAGCCCCAACCCTTCAAGCTTCTCTCCGAGATCGCGACGGAACGCCTCGGCTGCCGCGGGATCCTTCTTGGAGTGGCTGGGACGCGGCACCCTCAGCACTCCTCCGAGCTTTTTTGCCCAGTACCAGACCCGTTGGTAGGACGTGTCGATCCCGTGCTCGCTCTTTAGCCAACGGCGGGCATCCTGCAGGGTCGTGAACTCGTGGCCGGCCAGCTTCGCCTGAAACTCCTCCATCACCTCTGCGCTGACTCCCTTGCGCCAGCCCTCGGGACGCCCACCAGGATCGCGGTCCCAGATCGCTTCCAAGCCACCCTCTCGCACCGCCTTGACCAACTCGAAGACCTTCGAGCGCGACAACCCACACAGCTCGCCGATCTGCTGGCTGGTGTGCTCTCCACCCGACGCCAGCTTGATGGCCAGAAGCCGATCCTTGCGCCAACCAGGCTTCTCGCGCCGATGCTTCTCGTCAATGACCGCCGCCACTTCCGGACAGCCCAGCTTCAGTGTTCGTCCTGCCATCACCAACACTACCAAATCCCCAGGAACTCCAGAAGTTATTTTGCTTCGGTATCAGAAGCCGGAGGCTCCCCGGCGGGAACGGAATGCTTCGGGGTCCATGCTTTGTAAGGACAGGCCACTGCGCGCACAGCAGCGGCTGGAATGAAACCTTGTAAAACAAACTTTTACGAGCGCGCAACTTAAATCTCACTCAAATCTCGCTGACTTGTCCGAAGACGGAGCCGGGTCGGCCTTCTCGGGCCGAAAAACCTTCCCACCGCCGCAACTCGTGCCCCCCACCGCGACACATCGGTTGGGCCCGCGGGACTCAACGGCGGTTGTCAACGCGGAACTGCTTGGGCGTCACACCCAGTCGCTGTCGGAACAAGTTCACAAGAGCGCTCGCGCTGCGGAATCCCGAGCGCTCGGCGACTCCCTGGAGATCGAGATCGGAAGACGAAAGGAGCCTCTTTGCCACATCGAAGTGCGCCCGCCAGATCTCCTCGTGCAGCGTTCGGCCCACCATGACGTTGAACCGTCCCTCGAGGGATCGACGCGAAAGATTGGTGGCGGCCACCACATCGCGCACCTTGATCGTGCGGTCGGCGTGCTCCCGAATGAAGCGCAGCGCCGCGACGACATCCCGATCATCGAATGCGTAGACGTCGGTAGATCGACGCTCGACGACGTGCGCAGGGGGAATGCGGACCGGCATGCGCGGGGCAGCTT
>JBMUAP010000645.1:0-2086 GCA_049454155.1 Blastocatellia bacterium | reverse complement strand
ACCCCGAAGGATAAGATCCCGTAACAGATACGACCCGAGCAGGCCGGTCGCACCCGTCAGGAGCAGCCGCATGTCGGCCCTGTGGTGGCGCGGGCGGCCGCCGGGCCGGGCGCCGTGACCCGAGCCTACGAGGCGTCCCCGTCGGGGCGGCCGACCCCGGGGGGCTCCCGGGCGATCTGGCCCTTCGAGAGGAAAGACGGTCCAAAGTCGACCCGCCAAGCGCCCTTGTGCGTCAGCGGAAGACGGATGCCCGGGATCGCCGGGAACCGAACCTCTCTGACCGGGACGAGCGAGCCATCGGCGACCCGCGGATACAGACTCGGCGGAGGGGTGGCTCCCTCGCGAACCCAGCCGATCAACCGCTGCAACAAAGCCCGCATCGACCATCCGTAATCGACGGGACTGGTCGGGTGGAGCGTCTGCGCTCGCCGGGGAGGAAACGGCCCAGGGCCGTGCTGCCCTCCTGTAAACAGGTAGATCCGGACGTTCTCCGGGATCTCCAGATCCGTCTCTCCATCCAGCGAGGTGTGAATCAGCGAGGCGGCCCGGCCCCAGTATTCATAGGAGGAGTTGGTATAGAAGATCTTCGGAACGACTTGCTGACGGATCGATTCGTCCAGGATTCCCGCTGCCTCCCCTGTATCGGGATCTGTCAGGGGCAGGTCGGCGAAGGGAAAGATGTCCGTCGGGTAGAAGAAGGTCGAAAAGGGGCTCCCATCCCGGGAAGGCTCCGCAAACCGATGATTGAAGCTGCCGTGTCCACCGCCGGCGACGTGGGCGTTGACGCCATCAAAGACCTTGCGCCCCTCCTCATCCGCATTGAATCCCTGATAGAGGAGATGACGGAGAAAGCGTCCGGATTGGGAGATGCCAAAGCCGATTGCCGATTGGACAGGGGCCGGGGATTCCGGACTGTGCTTGAGATGGGAGACCAAGTCGCGGACGGCCGCCAAGCCCAAGCCGACGACCGTCGGTCCCTCTGTCCGGTAGACCACCTCGTAGATGAGCCCTGGCTGAAAGCCTGTCCGCAGATGGAGAGAGGTCGGATCGGGAAGGAGGCGCGCGCCTTCCAGTTTGGCAAACTGCCAATCAGCGCGGGGAAGCGGGCGCCGCTCGCCAGTGACGGTCTCCCGCACCGTCAACTGGTAGCTTGGGTCATCCAGGTCGACCGCCGGCTGGGCAAGTTGGCCGCGGTGGCCAAGCGACGTGACCTTCACTTCCCGGGCAAAGACAAAATCGGAGCGCACCCAGCCTCGCAGGGGGCTGCCATCGACAGCCTTGGCCCGGGGTGCAAGCAGCCGCAGCAGGTTCTCCCCGGGCGGAACGTCAAACTGCCAACCAATCCAGACGAGCGTCAGCCCCTGTGCCATCAGGAAGCCGTCTCCAAACTCTGCTTCGGCAGTCGGGTCGAGCGATGCTGCCGCGCGATTGAAGAAGGGCAGCAACCTTTTGTTCCCGCGGTTGGCAATCTCGACCAAGGCCATCCGACTCCCTTTGTCGGCCTGCTTCGGCCTCAAGAGGTAGAGATCGGCGGAGAACTCGACCATCCCCTGACGATTCCGCGGTGCCAAGGCGAGATCGACAATGCGGCGATTGGCTGGATGGAGCGGGTCGACAGCAAAATGGACGCGACCCACCACCTTCTCGTAGGGACCGGCGAGACCGAAGGGGCGTCCCCCCAGGACATCGGTCCTGGAGAGGATCTCGATCCGCGCCACCTTCGCCTCGAGTCCTGCCGGCAGGAAGATCACCAGGAGCAAGGCCACGCCGCTCCAACGCCACCGATCGAGTCTCAACGTCACAGTTCCCCTCCCAAATTCTCTTGATATTGCACCGCCATCTTGGATCAGGCGAGATCGGCGGCGGCGGGATAGCCCGGCACTCCCTTGGCCGAGCGGATGGCCGCGACGACCGCCTCCGCGACAACCTCGGCGGCCCAGGCTCCGATGAGGGTCACGTTGGTCGTTCCTTCCTTCTCTTGTCCCGTCGGCACCACGAAGAGAGTGTCCCCGTCGTACTGGGTGTGAACGGGGTTGATCACCCGGGCCAGTCCATCGTGGGCCATCCGCGCGACCCAGGTCGCGCC
>JBMUAP010000644.1:0-2087 GCA_049454155.1 Blastocatellia bacterium | reverse complement strand
GCGAGCCCTGACGAGTCGCTGGTCTTGATCGGGGATTTCAACGCCTTTGAGTTCAATGACGGGTTGACGGCTTCGCTGGCGACGATTGCCGGACTCCCCTTCCCAGATGCAGAGACGGTCGTCCCCGGCGATGGGCTCGACTTGGTGAATCCAGACCTGCTCAATCTCTTGGGGGCCGTGTCGACGGAACGTTACTCCTATCTCTTTGACGGCAGCGCCCAGTCGCTCGACCACATCCTTGTCAATCGCGCCCTGCTCACTTCGACCCGCAGTCAGCGGCTCGAAGCGGCCCGGCTCAATGCCGACTTTCCCGAAGTGGCCCGGAATCAGGCGACAACTCCCACCCGGCTCTCCGACCATGATCCGTTGGTCGCTTTTATCGAGCTGGCCCCGGTCTGCCCCTCCCCTCCTCCCCCATTACCGTTCCCGAGTTACGCCGGCCCGCAGACCGTCGTCGAAGGGGCCAGCCTGCAGATTGCTTCCTCGTCAGTCGGGGCAGGGTCGAGTGGGGTGGCCTATCAGATCGCCGGTCAGGGAACGTTCACCGGGAGCGTGACCATCGATCCGCAGGGGACGATCTCGATCGAAGGTGCAGCTCCGGTGGGGACCCATCGCCTGACCATTCGCGTTGAGGACCTCTGTGGCCAGACGGGGGAGGTCCAGCTTTCGTTGATCGTTCTGGCGACGGCGGAGGTTCCGGGGCCGGGCACTCCTCTCCCGATCTTCAGCCCGATCGGCGCGCAACGGTCGGGGAGTCTCCTCGTCTTCAATCTCTACACGTCCAATAGCCTCCGCCGCGGCGTCGACAGTCGGATCAGTCTGACCAACAGCCACCCGACCCGGTCCGTTTCGCTCCGACTCTTCTTGATCGAAGGAGCGACCGGGCTCAGCACAGCTCTTCAAACCGCCTTGACCGCTAACCAGACCGCCACCTTTCTCGCGAGCGACCTCGACCCGGACGTCACCGGGTACCTCCTCGTCGTCGCGACAGACACCGAAGGGCGGCCGGTTTCGTTCAACCACTTGATTGGCCACGCTTTTGTGCGAACGGAGAGCGACCATCTCGCTGGACTCGCCGCCATGGCCGTACCCGCTCTTCTGCCGGAAGGGGACCCGACGGCAGTCGTCTCCCAAGGAGTGGCCACCCTCTTCTTCGACGGGAAGAGCTATGGATCCTTGCCCCGGACCCTGGCCGTCAGCCATCTCGGCTCCCCCGAGGAGGGCAATCAGTCCCTCCTGGTCCTCAACCGGTTGGGGGGAGACCTGACCCGTCCGCTGGCGGCTCTCGGTCAGGTCGGCGGTTGGCTCTACGACAATGTCGAGAACCCTTGGCGCTTCTCCTTCCTCCATTCCAGCTGCCAGTTCTGGCAACTCCTTGGCGGCAATGGAGTCCCTCGGCTCTCCCCTCCCTACGATCGAATCCTGGGGAGGGGGCGGTCGGGATGGATGCGACTCTTCTTGGAAGAGCCTGGAGGGGCCCTCACGGGAGCCCTGCTTCAGCGCAATCCGCTTCCGGCGGGAATGACGCAGGGGCGCAACCTGCACCATCTCACCACGACCAGCGAGGCCCAACTGAGGCTGCCTCTGCTCTGATCACTTCGTCCATGCTCGCGTTGGAATCAGTCGTTCTCGATCTCGAAGCCCGCTTCGCGCCAGGCTCGAATTCCACCGGCCATCGAGAAGACCTGCCGATAGCCCATCTTCTGAAGGTTGTCCGCCGAGAGTGCTGACCGATACCCCCCTCCGCAGTAGAGGACGATCTCGGCATCGTTGGCGGGGATGACCCCCTCGATGTCCCGTTCGATGATGCCGCGGCCGAGATGGCGAGCTCCCGGCAGGTGGCCTGCGGTCCACTCATGGTCTTCCCGCACATCGACGAGATGAAAAGAGCTTCCCGAGGCGAGCTTCTCGCGAACCTCCTCGATGGTTACTTCCTGGACCCGCGAACGGGCCTCCTCACAGAGGGCTTCAAAGGCAGCCGTATGCTTCATAGAATTCGATCAACTCCATTGGTTAGGGGTAACTACTCACGGAACGGAAGACATGATTACACCACCGAGACACAGAGAACACAGAGAAGAAGGTTG
>JBMUAP010000643.1:0-2091 GCA_049454155.1 Blastocatellia bacterium | reverse complement strand
GGGTCCCCCCCGACCCCGGCGGGCAGCGAGATCTGGTAGAGGAACTCTTCGTCAAAGCGGGAGATCTCCATCCAGAGCCGCCCCGTCGCACTGTCCAAGTAGAGGGGAATATACCCGTCGATCTTCTGCCAGCGCGCCGTCAGGGCGGCGATCGTCTTCGGCTCGGGGCGCCCCTCGCTCGGGGCCTGTGCCAGGGTGACCCGGCCCGTGGTCAGCCCCGCCAGCAGCAGGGGCAGGAGGAAGAGAAGCCGCCAACCGGCAAGCCACTTCCCTTCCCGCGCCACACCGTGACTCTTGCTCATCGACATCCTCTCCGGGTAGTCCATCCTCATTGGGTCATCCTCTTCTTCTATTTCCTTGCAGAAAGGCCAGCTCGAGAATCTCCGTGAGCGTTCGGACGTGAACGCCCCTCACTGGGTTCGCGGCAGGATTGTGGGAGAATTGCCCGGTCGGGTCAAGCAGGATGGCGCGCATCCCGGCGTCGAGTGCTCCCAGGAGGTCCTCGCGTGGGTGGTCCCCGACGTGGCAAGCCTCCCCTGCTGGCAGATCGAACGCCGCCAGCGCCGTCGCGAAGATCTGCGGGGAGGGCTTGGCCGCTCCCGAGAGGGTCGAGAGCTGGACGGTCTCGAAGTAGCCCCGCAGTCCAAGGGCATCGAGGAGCGGGAAGAGGCGCGTATCGAAGTTGGAGATGACGCCGAGGCGGTACCCACGCCGCCGGAGTTCGATCAGGACCCCTTCCGTCCCCTCCATCAATCGCCAGCAGGAGGCTCCCGCAAAAGCGGCAAAGACCTCCTCGAAGAAGCCCTCAAAGTCGCGGAGCGGCGGCTCCTCGGCGAAGACCCTCGCGACGAGGCGATGCCACCAAGCCCGCTCCCCGGCCCGCACCTCCTCCCCCGGAGTCCCGGGCGGAAAGGCGAGCGGCTCAATCTCGGCGAAGGCGCGCTTGAAGCCCTCCTGCAGCTGCCGGGGATCGCTCCGACCGCCATACCGTTCGGCAAAGTGCTGGTAGATCTCGCCGACGCTGCCACGTGTCTCAAAGAGGGTTCCCGCCGCGTCGAAGAAGACGGCCTTGACCCGCTGCTGCTCGTCCGTCATGCCCAATGCTCCCTGGCTCCTTTCAGTTCCATTCAGCCTGGCCTCCACTGGATGAATCATCGACACATACCGGGAAAGGAGTGGTCCGATGGCATTTGCCGCCCAGATGGGCTAGAGTGTCGGCATTCCTGATTGTTCGCTCGATCCGCCATCTGAATCAACCAGGCGCGTTCTTCTCGCCTCTCCGATGGTCATCGCCACAACACGGGAAATGGGGTGTAACCAAAGCCGGTTGATGGGGCGTCCTTCCTGCAGACTCTTCCCAGGTAGAAGAGCGCGGGACCAGGAAGCGCCGATGGGGTGAGGGGAAGTCCACCGGGAAGAAGAGTCCTGGGAATGAGGGAAGATCGATTGTCTGGGCACTTGACCAGGAACCATTCCTGACAACCACTGATCAGAGAGGGAGTCTACTTCATGAGGCAGAGCAAGTTCCAGCTGGCATTGCGCGTCGCCGTTGTCGCGGCGCTTATCTGCTGCGGGCTCCTGCTCGTCGAGCCCGGGAGGGGCCGGGGAGACGAGGGGGAGGCCTATGCCATTCGCGGAGCAACCTTGGTGACAATCACCAATGGCACGATCACCGATGGGACGATCGTCATCCGGCGAGGGCTGATCGAGGCGATCGGAGCGGGGATCCCGGTTCCGGCAGACGCCCGCGTCATCGACGGCAAGGGGCTGACGGTCTACCCGGGCCTCTTCGATTCGTACACCAATCTAGGGCTGCGTCCGCCTCCGACGCCGGCTGGTGGGCCAGGACCCGGCGGGGATCCGACGCAGGCCTTTCTGGCACAATTGGCAGCTCCGCCTTCGAGTGTCGGGCTCCTGCCAGAGACACAAGTGGTCGACGACCTGCAGGTCACCGCCAATACCTTCGACGCGCAGCGGGCCGCAGGAATTACGACCGCCCTGACGGGGCCACGCAGCGGGGTCTTTCAGGGACAGAGTGCCCTGCTCAACCTGGGGGCGGGAACGTCCGCGGAGAAGCTGGTCGTGCGGACA
>JBMUAP010000642.1:0-2093 GCA_049454155.1 Blastocatellia bacterium | reverse complement strand
GGCGAGGGGTCTGGCCGAACTCGGGCGGGAAGAAGCTCGCCTGTCCGAGGGTGATGAGCAGCCCGCCTTCGCGGACGAATCGCTCGAGTTCGAGGACGCCGGGGAGGCCCATCCCGCCGGTGATCTCCTCGGAGCTGCCGTAGGCGCCGTGGGTCTGGAACCGTTCGGTGCGGGTGTAGGCGAGGGGGCGGGCGCGGGGTTCGAGATCGAAGACCAGCCCTTTCCCGGTCCTTCCCTGGTTGGGGATGAGAATGACGTCGTACTGTTCGCGGAGCCGACCGGCGCGGACGCGCTCCTGGTGGATCAGGTCGTAGGCGACTTCGAACTGGTCGAAGGCGTGCCGCACCCAGCCGACCTCCTGGGTGTTGCCCCAGGTGCTGAACATGGCGACACGGGGCAGATCGACCTCGTGCATCCGGACCGTCGGCCGCTCGGCGAGGCCGACCGCTTCCAGTCCGAGGGCCTCGACGGTCGCGCGCAGCCGGGAGAGCCACTCGCTGCCTGCCCCGTTGTCGACGGGTATCAGGAGGGATCCGGCGGGGAAGGTCCGCCCGTTGACGGTCAAGGGCTCTTCGATCGCCTGCATTGCCACGTTGCGCAACCGCTGGCGGAGGGTGATCCGCGCGTTGGCTCCCTCATCCGGGATCAGGTAGGCGACGGCGCGGGGAAGCGGCTCGAGGGATCCACGCAACTCCAGCCGATCGACTGGCTCGGTCGGGAGGGTCAGGATGGCCGGGTCGGCACTGGCGACGATGCGCGTCTGGGTCATCAGGCCGAGGGTCCATCCGGTGTCATCGTAGGTCCGCAGGTTGGGGTCCGGGAAGACCTGCTTCTCCATGAGAATTTTGGCGAGGCGTCCGTAGGGCTGATCCCGCTTGACGACAAAGGTGCCGATCGGAAAGCTGCCCTCCTTGAGGGCGATCGGGGCGGTCGCCCGCCCAACCTCGATTCCCTGGAGGCGCAGCAGATTGACCGCCGTCTGGACGCGGGTCTGGTCAGGATGTGGGGGGATCAGGAAGCCGTGCGGAGGGGTTGTCCGTCCCGCCTCGATCGAGTTGCGCGACTTGCGGTAGAAGTTCTCGAGAATCGTTTGCGGAAATTCCGAGGTCAACTGCAGGGCGCTGAGGACGGCCGTCTGCATGTAGTTGGTGTTGTTGCGCAGCGACCACTCGACTTCGCGGTAGGGCGGGGAGGGGCGGTACCATTCGCGGCTGGTCTGGCCGGGTCCTCCCTCGGCCGGGGCGACCCGTCGCTTGAGGGTGTTGGCCCCGCCGTTTCCGTAGGTCTCGTACATCCGGACCATGCCGTTGTGGTTCGAAGACATGAAGGCGAGGTACCCCGGCGACCACATATCGACGAAGGCGTGGGTCCAGACTCCCGGCATGCCGTACTTCGTCAACTGCGCCATCTCGAAGTTGGCAAACCAGGGCAGTTCGGCGTAGAGGATCGGGTCGAGTTCGGGTTGCTGCGGGGCCTGTCCACTGAAAGTGTAGAGGAAGGGGACGGACTCGTGCAGGTCGTGCATGATCGGCGGGTGCCAGGAGAGGTACCACGTCAGCAGATTCCGCATCGTCACCTGCGAGTAGTTGGTGTCACGGTTGTTGTCGTGAAAGATGTACTTGCCCCAGTAGGGCGGGCCGCCCATCGAGTCCTCCTCGCTGGTCTCGTCGATCTTGTAGCGGTAGTACCAGTCGAGGTAGCGATCGCGCCCGTCGGGTTCAAGGACGGGGGAGAGGGAGACGATCACCTCGTCCCGGATGCGCTGGATGAGCGGGCTCTCCTCGGTCACCAGCCGATAGGCCAGCTCCATGAGCATCTCCGGGGGGCCCGTCTCGCCGCTATGGAGTCCGGCGCTGAGGTGGTAGATCGGCTTGGCGGAGGCGATGACCGTGCGCGCCTGCTCCTCACTCAACCCCCTCGGATCGGCCAGCTTGCCCAGTGCGGCGCGGTAGTCCTCGATCCGCGCCAGGGCGTGCACGGCGTATTGGCATTCGCCCTCACGCCGGATCGTCTGATCCTCCTCGATGTCGTACTCGTCCGCGATGTCGCCCACGATCTCCTCGATGACGTCCTCGATGGTGACGAGCCCGGAG
>JBMUAP010000641.1:0-2094 GCA_049454155.1 Blastocatellia bacterium | reverse complement strand
CCCAGAACCGGTCTGGCGCGGGGTGGTTCGGCGCCCCCTCGTAAATGAGCGTCGTCGCCCCGTTGGCCAATGGACCATAGACGACATAGCTGTGTCCGGTGACCCAGCCAATGTCCGCCGTACACCAGTAGACATCCTCGTCGCGAATATCGAAGACCCACTGGTGGGTCAAGGCGGTCTGGGTGAGATACCCTCCGGTGGTGTGAAGGATGCCCTTGGGTTTGCCGGTCGTCCCGGAGGTGTAGAGGATGAAGAGCGGGTGTTCGCTGTCGAGCGGCTCGGCGGGACAATTGGTGTAGACGGTCTGCATCAACTCGTGCCACCAGTGATCCCGTCCGGGAACCATCTTGATCTCCTCGCCAGTCCGCCGGACGACGAGGCATTGGGAGACGGTCGGGGTTTGGAGCAGGGCCTCGTCGACCGCCGCCTTGAGGGGAATGACAGCGCCCCGTCTGTACCCGCCATCGGCCGTCACCACCGCTTTGCAGCCTGCATCGTTGATCCGGTCCCGCAAAGCCTCCGCCGAGAATCCACCGAAGACGATCGAGTGGGTCGCTCCGATCCGCGCACAGGCCAACATCGCCATCGCCAGCTCTGGAATCAGCGGCATGTAGAGCGCGACTCGATCGCCCTTCCCGATACCCAGCTTCCGGAAGACATTGGCAAGCCGGCAGACCTCATCGTGGAGCTGCTGGTAGGTGTACGTCCGGATCTCGCCCGGCTCGCCCTCCCAGATGATCGCCGCCTTGTTCCGTCGCCAAGTCGTCAAGTGGCGATCGAGACAGTTGTAGGCGACATTGGTCGTTCCTCCGACGAACCAGCGGGCAAAGGGCAGGTCCCATTCGAGTACCCGATCCCACTTCTGGAACCAGTGGAGCCGTTCGGCCTGGGCTGCCCAGTAGGCCTCCGGGTCGGCTTCCGCCTCGGCGCAGAGCCGCTCATACTCAGCCCACCCACGAATGTGCGCGCGCGCCTCAAAGTCCGCCGGCGGGGGAAACCGCCGTGTCTCGGTCAAGACCGATTGAATGGTCGTGCTCTTGGTCGTCTCCGCTTGTTTATCTGCCATGACCTGCCATCCTTTTGGTTCTTCTTGTCTATAATTCCTTGTCTTTCTCTACTCTTCTCACTGATCTGGTGTCAGACCTTCCTAGTGAGGCTGGGCCTTCTCGGCACCCATTCCGGTATGAGCCCGTACGAGGAGTTCCGGGTATTTTGCCTCAGCTTCCGGCTCTCGTCCAAGGAATGTCCCGACAACAGCCCCCAGAAAACCGAGGGGGATACTGAGGATGCCCGGGTTCTCCAGCGGAAAGAGGGGATCGCTCTTCATCAGGCTGGGGCTGAGGAAGATCAGAACCAGCGAGGAGAGGAGTCCCGTGGCGAGTCCTCCGACGGCCCCCGTCGTATTGAAGCGACGCCAGAAGAGGGACAAGACTATCACCGGCAGGTTGGCCGAGGCGGCAACCGCAAAGGCGAGCGCGACGAGAAAGGCGACATTGGCCGTCGGCCCCAGCAGAATCGCCAGCACGATCGCGATGGCTCCTACGACAAAAGCAGTGACGCGCGCCACCCGCACCTCTTCTCCTGGACGCATCTCCCGTCCGTGATGAAGAACGTTCGTCCAGAAATCGTGGGCGAACGACGTCGAAGCGCTGATCGTCAACCCCGCCACGACCGCCAAGATCGTCGCAAAGGCAATCGCTGAGATGAAGGCGAAGAAGAGGTCTCCCCCGATCGACTGCGCCAGCAGGGGAGCGCTCATATTGGTCCCCCCATTGGCGGCGATGAAGTCCCGCCCGAGGATCGTCGCTGCGCCGAAGCCGAGGAAGGTGGTCAAGATGTAGAAGACACCGATGATGACCATGGCCCAGACGACACTGCGCCGCGCCGTCTGGGCATCCGGGACGGTGTAGAACCGGACCAGAATGTGCGGCAATCCCGCCGTCCCAAAAACGAGCGCCAGACCAAGGGAGATCAGGTCGAGTGCCCCATACGGCGGCTTGTAGCGCAGTCCGGGAGTCAGAAAATTCTGGGTGACAAGCTGGCCGGAGGCGTCGTGATAGGTGACCTGCGTGATTGCCGTAAAGAACCGATCAA
>JBMUAP010000640.1:0-2101 GCA_049454155.1 Blastocatellia bacterium | reverse complement strand
CAGGGGCGGCGGGTCCGACCTCTCCAGACTCTGGAGCCAGAGGGCAAGATGATCCAGCGGGTTATGAACGATCTCATGGGCCTGAGCAACATCATGGTCTTCAATGACGAGGCGCACCACTGCTACCGCGAGAAGCCCGGCGACCCGGAGGAGGACCTCAAGGGCGACGAGAAGCGGGAGGCCGAGATCCATAACCAAGCCGCCCGGCTGTGGATCTCTGGGTTGGAGGCGGTCAACCGCAAGCTCAAGGTCGCCCGCGTCATCGACCTGTCGGCGACGCCCTTCTTCCTCCGCGGATCGGGCTATGCCGAGGGGACGCTCTTCCCCTGGACGATGACCGACTTCTCGTTGATGGATGCGATCGAGTGCGGAATCGTCAAGCTCCCCCGGGTGCCGGTGGCCGACAACATCTCCAGCGGGGAGATGCCGATGATTCGCAACCTCTGGGAGCACATCGGCAAGAAGATGCCCAAGAAGGGGCGGGGCAAGTCCGAGGCCCTCGATCCAACGGACCTGCCGGTACCGCTCCTGACGGCGCTCGACGCCCTCTATGGCCACTACGAGAAGACCTTCGAGCTGTGGGAGAGGTCGGGCATCGAGGTCCCGCCCTGCTTCATCGTCGTCTGCAACAACACCTCGACCTCGAAGCTCGTCTATGACTACATTTCCGGCTTCCGGCGGGGGAATGCCGATGGCCGCGACACGCCCGGCGCGGGCCGGCTGCCCCTCTTCCGCAATCAGGACGAGCACGGGAACGAGCTGCCCCGCCCGCGCACCCTCTTGATCGACAGTGAGCAGCTCGAATCGGGCGAGGCGCTCGACGAAAAGTTCAGGGAGATGTCTGCGACAGAGATCGAGCGCTTCCGGCGGGAGTTGATCGAGCGGAGCGGCGACCCGCAGGCCGGACAGAAGCTCACTGACCAGGAGCTGCTCCGTGAAGTGATGAACACGGTCGGCAAGCCCGGCCGGCTTGGAGAGTCGATCCGCTGCGTGGTTTCAGTCTCCATGCTGACCGAGGGCTGGGACGCGAACACGGTCACCCACGTGCTGGGCGTGCGCGCCTTCGGCACCCAGTTGCTCTGTGAGCAGGTGATCGGCCGCGCCCTGCGCCGTCAATCCTACGATCTCAACGAGGAGGGGTTGTTCAACGTTGAGTACGCCGACGTCCTCGGCATCCCCTTCGACTTTGCCGCCAAGCCGATCGTCGCCCCGCCTGCGCCGCCGCGGCAGACCATTCACGTCAAGGCGGTGCGACCCGACCGCGATGCCTTGGAGATCCGTTTCCCGCGCGTGCTTGGCTATCGAACGGAACTTCCCGAGGAGCGCTTGACCGCCGAGTTCAACGAAGATTCGTTTCTTGAACTGACCCCGGAGCTTGTCGGGCCGACCAAAACAAACAATGTCGGCATCATCGGCAAGGGGGTCGACCTGACGCTCAAGCACACCGAGGACGTCCGCCCGTCGTCGATCGTCTACGAACTGACCTCGCACCTCATCCACACCAAGTGGCGAGATCAGAACGGCGATCCCCAGGTCATCCTCTTCGGTCAGCTCAAGCGGATCGTGCGGCAGTGGATCGACACGCACCTCGTCTGCAAGGGCGGCACCTACCCGGCGCAGCTCGTCTACAAGACCCTCGCGGACCTCGCCTGCGAAAAGATCACGGCCGGGATCACCCGCAGCCAGATCGGACACCGCCCGATGAGGGCCCTGCTCGATCCCTACAACCCCACCGGGAGCACCGCCCACGTCAACTTCAACACCTCGAAGATGGAGCGCTGGGAGACGAGCAGCCAGCGGTGCCATCTCAACTGGGTCATCCTCGACAGCGACTGGGAGGGTGAGTTCTGCCGGGTCGCCGAGAGCCACCCGCGCGTCCTCGCCTATGTCAAGAACCATAACCTCGGGCTGGAGGTGCCGTACCGCTTCCTTGGCGAGACGCACCAGTACCGGCCGGACTTCATCGTCCTGGTCGACGACGGCCACGGCCAGGAAGATCCGCTCCATCTCATCGTCGAGATCAAGGGCTTCCGCGGTGAGGATGCCCGGGCCAAGAAGGAGACGATGGAGACCTGCTGGATTCCGGGAGTCAATCACCTGG
>JBMUAP010000639.1:0-2106 GCA_049454155.1 Blastocatellia bacterium | reverse complement strand
CAGATCTGCGCATGGCCCGCATGCTCGCACGCTTGAAGCGGCGCAATACCGACGCACTGATTGGAGCGGTCGCCGAGGAGCTGGCCAAGGAGGGCATCGAGCTGGTCGATTCGACGCTCTTTCTCCAGCCCCTTCTCGCGAGGCAAGGCGTCCTGACCCGTCGGGCTCCCAACCGGGAGGAGCAGGCGGACCTTGATTATGGCCTGCACGTCGCCCTCGAATTGGCCCGCCTCGATCTAGGACAGACGATCGTCGTCAAGCAACAAGCCGTCGTTGCCCTCGAGGCCATGGAGGGGACCGATGCGACGATCCGCCGCGCTGCCGAGTTGGTGCACGGCCGTCCCCTGCGGGTCGTCAAAGTCGCCAAGCCCAATCAGGACATGCGCTTCGATGTTCCTGTCATCGGCCCGCGGACGATCGAGACGCTCGTCGCGTGCCGTGTCACCGCCCTCTCTCTCACCGCCGATCGCACCTTGATCCTCGACCGGGAGGAGACCCTCGCCGCCGCCAATCAGCACCGGATCGCCATCATCGCCCGCCCTGCCGAACAATCTCCTTCCCTCTCCTGAAGTCCCCCTCCACGTCTCTCATAAACCGGGAAGTAAATGGAGAATGGAGAATGGAGAATGGAGAATGGAGAATGGAGAATGGAGAATGGAGAATGGGGAATGGAGAATTCCACGGTGACGTGGATCGGCGGGCTGGCTGGAGCCCTGCCGCCTGACAGAAGCCCGTGCTCGTCAACGGCGAGCAACCCTTTGAGGATTCCCCTGATCGCCCGCCAGTGAAGCGAAAACCGCACCTCCACGCCCAATTCTCCAATCCCGCCCGGAGTGTTCGCGAAGACTGTTGAAATACCAGAAATTTGGTATACTGCGCGCCGTCTTTATCACCCAATGCAGCAAAAAAAGAGATCTGATTCGACAACGAAGGGGAGGTCCTCTGGCGGGGTCGAGTCTGCCGCGAGCCGCTTGAGCCGCCATCCCGGAGATGGGCGCAGGCGGTCAGAGAGACGACCCTGCCGGGGGCGTTTCTGGTAGTCGTCTGTCGACGTGGGCCTGCAGGCTGGAGGAGGAGAACGAATGTCACGGAGACACATCCCGGTCCTGATCCTGATATCGCTCATCCCGATCCTTTGCCACGAGGCAGTGGGCCAGTCATTCCCCTCTCCTCGACCAAAACCGAACATCCTCTTTATTGCAATTGACGATCTCAACGACTGGATCGGCCCACTGGGTGGGCACCCACAGGCGCAGACACCCAATTTTGACCGGCTGGCGCGGCGGGGCATCGTCTTCACCAACGCCCACACGCAGGCGCCCCTCTGCAATCCGTCGCGCACGAGTCTGCTCTCGGGGCTTCGCCCTTCGACAACTGGGCTCTACACGCTGCAGCCGGGTGTTCGAGCTGTGCCGCGCCTGCGGGACCACGTCATGCTCCCACAGTACTTGGCGGGGCGGGGGTACCACACCTTCTCGACCGGCAAGATCTATCATGATGGCTCGATCCGTCCCGCCGAGAGAGCGCGCGAGTTCAACGAGTGGGGAACGAACGGGCCGATGCCCTACCCGCCAGCCAAGCTGGTGGCGACGCCGGATCAGATCAAGGCGATGGACTGGGGTGTCTTTCCCGGGACGGAAGCGGAGGACAGCACCCAAGCGGACTGGCAGATCGCCGATGCGGCGATCGACTACCTGCGGAGAGCGCCAGCCGACCGGCCGTTCTTTCTGGGCGCCGGGTTCCGGTTGCCGCACGTGCCCTGCTTCGCCTCGCCGCGTTGGTTCGAGCTCTACCCGGAGGGGACGCTCGAGATGCCGCCGGTTCTGGCGACAGACCGCGAGGACATCCCGGACTTTGCTTGGTACCTTCACTGGAAGCTGCCGGAACCGCGCCTTTCGTGGCTGGAGTCGAGCGGGCAGTGGCGGCCGCTGGTGCGGGCCTACCTGGCGAGCATCAGCTTCATGGACAGCCAACTCGGGCGGGTACTCGACGCGCTTGACGCCAGCCCGCACGCGGCGACGACCATTGTTGTGCTCTGGTCGGATCACGGCTGGCATCTCGGCGAGAAGGGCATCACCGGTAAAAACACGCTCTGGGAGCGCTCGA
>JBMUAP010000638.1:0-2119 GCA_049454155.1 Blastocatellia bacterium | reverse complement strand
GCCGGGAGGGGGGGGCACCACCATCGTCGAGACGTCGAACAAAACTGGACGAACAGTAGCACGGACGGTCAACGCCCCTCCCCCGTTGCAGCTTTCTGACAAGCTGAGAGGGCGGCCCCCTCAACGAGCGGCGACGAGGTGACGGTCGAGCCAGTCGCGGATCAGCTGGCGCATCTCGGGCAGCTCCTCGTGGCCCGCCTCGAAGAGGTCGATCCGGCAGTCGGCCTCCCTCCCATACCGTCGGTAGAGCGGGAGCAGGTAGTCCCGGATCCGCTCGACTCCCGCTGGGGGAGTGAGGGAGTCCCGGCGCCCATTGAGGCTGAGATGGGGGCGTGGCACGATCAGCTCGTTGATCTGAGCGGTCGAAAAATGCTGGAGAAGCCGCGGGACATAGTAGTAGATGCCGTGCCCCCGCAGATTGTCCGCGCGAATCAGCTCCTCGAAGTCGGTCATGCAGCAGAGGTCGAGGCAGAGACGGACGCGCGGGTCGAGAGCGGCCAGCCACCACGCCTTGGTCGCCCCCATCGAGAGCCCAAAGACACCAAGGCGTTCCGGATCGACCTCGGGGCGTGCCAGCAGGTAGTCGATCGCCCGGAACTCATCAAAGAGCATCATCCCGAAGAGGACTTGGCCGTACCAAAGCATCTTCTTGAAGGCATCCGACTCCCCTTGGGAGCCGTTCTCGGCGTGCTTGCGCTCCCCGAAGCACCAACTGTCGATCGCGAGGGTGACGATCCCCTTCTCGGCAACCATTGGGGCATAGGCCGGCAGGACCTTTCGCCCTGTCAGCAGCTCGTCCTTTCCCGTCGGGTAGGTGCCACCGTGCCAGTGAATGTAGAGCAGGCAGGGGGCCTTGGCAGGTCGCTTGTCGGGGAGCAGGAGGATCGCTGGAACCGGCTCGATCCCATTGAGGTCGAGGACGAGATGCTCCAGCGTGTAACCGGGCCCTTTCTCGGTGCGGAGAAGCCGGGCCGGCCCCGGTCGATGGCTCCACGGGAGGTCGCCGAGCAGCCCCCAGAGCTCTTGACGGCGGCTCGCCTGGTAGCGGGCAAACTCCTCTGGCGAGCGGTCCTGCCCGTGCTCGACGGGGGGCACGGCAGCGCTCCCCTCGGCGAGCCCCGGCAAGACCGTCGCCGCCCCCACTCCCGCCACCGTGCGTCGCAGGAATGTCCGGCGCTCTGGATCCTCTGGCACGACTCCGTCTGGTCTGCTCTCCCTCTTCCTGCCCATCATCCCTGCTCCTCTCTCATCAGCCCTCTCTCTGTTCGCCGGAAAGTCAGGCCAGGGCTGTCGTGGCAACCATCTTCTGCTTGGAATCGACCGAAGCAAGATTCTCCATCGATTGCCTCTAGCCAATCACGTCGATCTTCACGCCGAATGACAATTGACTCGACGTTCTTTCGGCGGTGACGACCGTGTGATGTCGCACCAGGCCCATCGCCAAGCAACTCTGATCGCCCAGAGACAGCCCAAGTCTCTTGGTTGCCGGGCGAAGTGTCGCCGTGAGATGAGCCAGTTCGGCATCGAAGCCGACCACCTCGATCCCCAACAGCTCAACCCTCTCCCGCGCGGCGTCTTCCAGCATTCCCGCGTCGATCCGTTTGCCGAGGACTTCGCAATAACGGTCTTGCCATCAATTGAGCGCGTGCCATTTTATCGCTCAGATGCCATTTGGCAATGAGACTGAGATGAAATCTTGAGATGTCAGTTACGATCCTTGAGGAGGTCAGGCACCTGCCTTCCTCGGGATCGGATGGTGAGCGGGTCGGAGAGCCGTTGCTGAGTCAAATTGGCGGTGATCTGAAGGGCGATCATCTCCGCTAGACAAGTCATCGATTCGTATTTCGGGTTGGCCGGGGAAGCGCCAGCGCCCGCCTGTAGAACTTGGCACTTGCATCGCCCAGTCTCTCAAGCAGAGCCAGGGCGTCGTGACCAACCCCTGGCAGTTCGAAGTAATCGTGCGTCAAGTAGAGTTCAATCAATCGATCGTGGAAGCGTCGATTCAGGTCTTGAGTATCATCGAGATTGCCGACGGCCTGCCGAACTACCGTGCGGTTCGCACGCAAGGCAGAGACTGCCGTCTCGGCGATCATCCAGGGGCTGAGGGCCTTGAAATACT
>JBMUAP010000637.1:0-2121 GCA_049454155.1 Blastocatellia bacterium | reverse complement strand
ATCCCCTTAATGCTCCTCAACGGCCTCGATGGCCAACCCCTTCCAATTTATGGGGACGGCGGGAATATCCGCGACTGGCTCTACGTCGAAGATCACTGCTCGGGAATTTCCCTGGTCCTCGCGCGAGGTGTGCCCGGCCAGAAATACAATATCGGCGGAGGAAATGAGCGGACTAACCTTCAGATTGTCGACCTTCTCTGCGCCGAACTCGAGCGTGCCTGTCCCGCCGCGACCAATCCAGCGCTCCTCGCACTCGGCAAGACGAGCTACCGCGACCTGCGGACTTTTGTGGTCGACCGCCCCGGACACGACCGTCGTTACGCGATCGATGCCCGAAAAATCCGGACAGAGCTGGGCTGGACGCCATCGGTCGCCTTCGAGTCAGGACTGACCCGCACTGTGTCTTGGTACCTGGACCATCGGCCTTGGGTTGAAACGGTTCTGCGAGACAAGTACGATCGACAACGACTTGGTCTCTCCCAAGATCCTGCCGAAACTGCCTCCGACACCAAATCTCTCTAATTCTCAGTGATTGAAACGGACCAAAACCTTATGAAGGGCATCATCCTCGCCGGTGGATCCGGCACGCGCCTCTACCCGATCACCAAGTCGATCAGCAAGCAGTTACTGCCCGTTTACGATAAACCGCTGATCTACTACCCCCTCTCGACGCTGATGCTGGCGGGGATCAGGGAGGTTCTGATCATCACCACCCCCGAGGATCAATCTCAGTTTCAGCGCCTCTTGGGAGACGGAGCCCAGTATGGCATCGAGTTGACCTACGCCGTTCAGCCACGCCCCGAAGGGCTGGCGCAGGCCTTTCTCATTGGAGACCGCTTCATCGGGGATGGGCGTGTCGCACTCATTCTCGGCGACAACATCTTCTACGGGCACGGGATGGTGGACGACATGCAACGCGCTGCCCACCGTGAAGAAGGAGCGACCGTCTTCGCCTATCAGGTACGCGATCCAGAGCGCTACGGGGTCGTTGAGTTCGATCTTTCCGGACGCGCCATTGGTCTCGAAGAGAAACCGAAACTCCCTCGCTCCTCTTGGGCAGTAACGGGTCTCTATTTTTATGACGCGCGCGTTGTCGAGTTGGCGCGAGGGTTGAGCCCTTCCCCCCGGGGAGAGCTGGAGATTACTGACCTCAATCGGTGCTATCTCGATCTTGGAGCTCTTCACGTCGAGCGCTTGGGGCGTGGGATCGCTTGGCTCGACACGGGCACACACGAGTCTCTCCAGCAGGCGTCGAGCTTCATTCACACTCTCCAGGAGCGCCAAGGACTGATGGTCGCCTGTCTCGAGGAGATCGCCTACTCTCATAATTGGATTACTGCGGAAGATGTCGAGCGAGTGGCTACTCCGATGAAGAAGAACGCTTATGGTCAATATCTTCTTCACCTGCTCGAACAGCCACGTGTGAGTCCGCCAACAGGGGCGTAGCTTCCACGCACACGAAAGCCAGACGTCTGCAAATGGATGAAGGGGGATCACCGCGACCGTAAGTTACTCCCCCTTCGGGATCGATAATATGAATGTATCCGCGACAGCACTGCCCGGGGTTCTTCTCGTTGAGCCGATTGTCCATCGGGATCCCCGTGGGTTCTTTCTCGAGACCTATCAACGGGAGCGGTACTACCAAGCAGGCATTGAAGTGGACTTCGTCCAGGACAACCACTCCTATTCCCTCCAAGGAACTCTTCGAGGCTTGCATGCCCAGTTGGAACCCGGACAAGCCAAGCTGGTCCGGGTTATCGAGGGGGAGATCTTTGATGTGGCAGTCGACATTCGGAGAGGCTCACCGACATTTGGTCGTTCGGTCAGTGTTCGCCTGTCGGCGGCGAACCAGTGGCAGCTCTATATTCCTCCTGGGTTTGCCCACGGATTCTATGTTCTGACACCCGTGGCCCAGATGATCTACAAGTGCTCGGCGCTCTATCGGCCCGAGGGGGAGATCGGGATTCGATGGGACGACCCAGAGATTGGGATTCCCTGGCCACTCGATCCTACAGTTCCGGTTCTACTGTCTGAACGGGACAAGGTTGCTCCCACGCTACGGCATGCCTGGGACCGGCTGCCGGAGATGGGGGAGCCGGGACAGGGGGGAAGATCACGAGC
>JBMUAP010000636.1:0-2127 GCA_049454155.1 Blastocatellia bacterium | reverse complement strand
CCGGGCGAGTCGATCCATCCCGAGCGAAAACAGGGAGGAGAGCGGGCGGAGTGGCTGGCAATCCCTCATGGCCGGGTTTACCTATGTCGGGTCGAATCGGCTCTTGCTGACGATCATGACGCTCGACCTCCTGGCGATCTTACTGGGAGGGGCTGTCGCCCTTCTGCCGATCTACGCCCGCGACATCCTGCAAGTGGGCCCGCAGGGGCTCGGATGGTTGCAGGCAGCCCCCCCGCTGGGGGCGGTGACAATGGCGTTGCTGACCGTACATCTTCCCCCGATTCGACGGGCTGGACGGGCCCTGCTCTGGGCGGTGGGTGGCTTTGGCGTGGCGACGCTCGTCTTTGGTCTGTCGACCCATTTCTGGCTGTCGATGGGAATGTTGTCTCTGACCGGAGCCTTCGATAACATCAGCGTCGTCATTCGCCAGACCATGGTGCAATTGCTGACGCCAGACGAGATGCGGGGACGGGTCTCGGCAGTCAACGGGATGTTCATCAACGCCACGAATGAGATTGGCCGCTTCCGGGCCGGGGCGATGGCGGGACTGACCGGGCCTGTCTTCTCCGTTGTGGGAGGGGGGATCGGGTGCCTGCTGGTGGTGATGGTGATCGCCGCTCGTTCCGCTCCGCTGCGCACTTACGGTTCCCTCGTCGGAGAGGGGGAAGGGGTCGACGAAGAGGGATCCCAGAGCACAACTTGAAGTGGAGGGGGATGTGAGAAAAGTTCACCTGCAGTACGGTCACGATGGGCTGGAGATCTCCCTGCCCTCGGAACGGGTCACGGTGCTGGAGCCCCGCTTTGTGCCGGGGGTGCCCGAGGAAGCGGCAGCCTTTCGAGAGGCGGTTCGCCAGCCCATCCAGACCCGCCCGCTGCGAGAGTTGGTCGCCGCGCAGGATCGAGTGGCGATCGTCATCGCCGATTTGACGCGCCCCTTGCCCTCGGATCGACTCCTTCCGTGGCTGCTGGAGGAGATCTCCCACGTTCCCGAAGAGCGCGTGGTGATCATCAACGGAACGGGCTCTCACCGGGTTAACACTCCGGAAGAGCTGGAACGGATGGTCGGAGCCGAGATCCTTCGGCGATGCCGGGTCGTCAACCACAACTCGCACGATCGCTCGACGATGGCGGTGGCGGGTCGGACGCCGGAGGGTCGGGAGATCCTCTTGCAGCGCGACTATGTCGAGGCCGACAAGCGAATCGTTCTGGGCTTCATCGAGCCCCACTTCATGGCGGGTTTTTCGGGTGGATACAAGGGGATCTTTCCGGCGATCGCCGATATCGACTCGATCATTCATTACCATCGGGCCGAGGTGATCGGAGATCCGCGCAGCACCTGGGCCGTCCTGGAGGGCAATCCGACGCAGGCGCAGATCCGAGCCTACGGATCCCTGATCCCGGTCGACTTCTGCATCAATGTCACCCTCAATCGGCGACGGGAGATTACCCGGTTCTTCTGCGGGGAGGTGATCGCCGCACACGAAGAGGGGTGCCGATTCTCGAAAGCGACGGCGATGGTCGCCTGTCCGGAGCCGTTCCCGATCGTCGTGACGACGAACAGCGGCTACCCGCTCGATCAGAATCTCTACCAAGCGGTCAAGGGGATGTCGGCAGCGGCGCAGATCACCACTCCCGGGGGCTTGATCCTGGCGGCGTCACGCTGCAACGATGGCTTTCCCGACCACGGCAATTTCAAGAAGCTGCTCTTCGAGCATCCGACGCCAGAAGCGATTCTCGAGACGGTACTCGCGCCGGGGTTCCTGCTCTTCGACCAGTGGGAGGCGCAACTGCTGGCGATGATCCGGCGTCAGGCCCGCGTCGGCCTCTACAGCGAACTCTCCCCTGACGAGGTGCGGCGGGCCCACCTGGAGCCCGTCGAGGATCTCTCGGCGGCGGTGGCGGCAGAACTGTCACGGATCGGGAGTGACGCCCCCATTGCTGTCCTCCCCGAAGGCCCCTTGACGATCCCCTACCTGCCGGAAGCCTGATGGCCATCTGATGGCCATCAGGCCGATGGAACGAGGAGTGCTCCCTTTACCAATGCGCGATTGGAGATGAGATGACCCTTTCGATCCCAGCAATTCGAGCCCATTTTCCCGCTCTCACCCGGCAGCACGGGGGATTCCC
>JBMUAP010000635.1:0-2135 GCA_049454155.1 Blastocatellia bacterium | reverse complement strand
TCGTAGGCGTGAATCCGCGTCGAGATCTCTTCGTCCCCATTCTGATCGAGGAGATGTTGGTTGAGGTCCCGCAGCACGTCGAGCGTGTCCCGCTGCATCTCGCGACTGACGCCACGCGGGCTGGCCAGGGAGAGGATCGGATCGCCCGACCGACGGAACGGGACCCCCTGGTAGACCGTCGGGAGAAACCCACTGCCCCAGAGGCTCGCCCCGCCGCTCGTCCCCCCCGCCGAGGAGAGGACGACAAAGGCGGGAAGGTCCTGCGACTCCGTCCCCAGCCCATACGTCACCCAGGACCCGAAGCTCGGCCGCCCAAACTGCATGCTGCCCGTCTGCATCATCATCTGCGCCGGCGCGTGATTGATCGCGTCGGTCATCATCGATTTGACGATCGTGATCCGGTCGGCCACCTTCGGCAGGTGGAGGAGGGCTTCCGACATCTCCGCTCCCGACTGGCCGTGGCGCGCGAACTTGAACTCGGTCGCATAGAGGGCAGCGTCCGGCTTGATGAAGGCCAACGTCTGCCCGCGCAGCAGATCCGGTGGGCAGGGCTGGCCGTGATAGCGGGCGAGCCCCGGCTTGTTGTCGAAGAGCTCCAACTGCGACGGCCCGCCCGCCTGAAAGAGGTAGATGACCCGTTTGGCCTTCGCCGGCAAGGGGGGGACTTTCGGCGCCAATGGCTGGGGGCGCTTCCCCTGGCTGGCGAGAGACCGCGGCGTGGCGGAGCCCTCCTCACCGAGCAGGGTCGCCAAGGCGACCGAGCCAAGCCCCATCGCACAGTCGCGAAAGAAGTGGCGCCGGGTGACCAGTTGACGGTAGGACCGCTGGATCTCTGTCGAAATCGGTTCTTTCGGAGTTCGCATCCGTGGCCTTCCTCCCATCGGTCCTAGGGCCGATGAATCGTCTCATCGAGGTTGAGCAGGGTACGGGTGACGATCGTCCACGCCGCCAACTGGTGGAGATCGATCCCGCTGGGCAGTTTCTGCAGGTCTGGCGAGGAGACATAGACGGCGGCAGCGGTCTCCCCAGCAAAGCGCTCGCGCTGCCTTTTGAGCAGCCCGAGGAGCCGCTCCTCCTCGAAGGCATCGGGAAGCCGGCCTGTCGAGAGCCGGAATCCATAGTGGAGCTTCTCCCGATCGCTCGTCCCGCCCTCCCGCCAAACGCGGAGCGCGAGCGCCTGCGCCGCCTCCATGAAGATCGGATCGTTGAGCAGGGTCAGGGCCTGCAGGGGCGAGTTGGACCGTGCCCGTCGCGTGCACGAGACATCGGCGTTCGGGGCGTCGAAGACGGAGAGTGCGGGAAAGGGGACGCTCCGCTTCCAGAAGGTGTAGACGCCACGGCGGTAGCGATCGCCGCCCTCACTCGTTCGCCAGACGCTCCGGCTGCGGAAGCTGACGGCCAGTGCCCCCTCTGGAATCGGCGGAAAGACCGATGGCCCCCCAACCTTCGGGTTGAGCAGTCCACTCGCCGCCAGCGCGATGTCGCGGATCACTTCGGCCTCGACGCGCAGGCGGGGAGCCCGTCCCAGCCACTGATTGGTCGGATCGACCTCCCTGGCCTCAGGGGTGATCCGCGAAGACTGGCGGTAGGTCGCCGAGGTGACGATCAAGCGATGAATCCGCTTGAGCCGCCAGGCTTGGTCCGCCGGAGCTCCCTCCCCTCCATCACGAAACTCGACCGCCAACCAGTCGAGCAGCTCCGGATGCGAAGGGGCATCCGCGCGCGTCCCAAAATCCTCCGGGGTCCGCACCAGCCCCTCGCCAAAATAGTGCTGCCAGACACGGTTGACAATGACCCTTGGCAGCAAGGGATTTCGTCGATCAGCGAGCCATTGTGCCAACCCCAGGCGATTGCGCGGTGCCCCTTCCGGAAAAGGGTGCAGGGCCACCGGCGTCCCCGGCGTGACGAGATCCCCAGGCCGCTTCCAGTCCCCACGGCGAAAGACACGCGTCTCCCGCGGGACCGTGCGCGGCGTCACTACCAAGGTCGTCGTCGGCAGTGGCCAGTCTTGGAAGTGGCGCGTGATCTCGCGGTTGGCCTCGGCCCATTCCGGCACCGTTTCGCGATAGGCGCGGAACAGTGCCCGCCGCTGCTCTGCCGTGCGCTGGGGAGGAGGAACTTCGAGAAGGGCCCGG
>JBMUAP010000634.1:0-2136 GCA_049454155.1 Blastocatellia bacterium | reverse complement strand
ATCCGTGCCGCGAGGAAGGGGTGAGGGGGAGGGCGCCACTGGCAGGGAGGGGAAGCGGGAGAGAGGAAGAGGGGCCAGGTGATCCTGTCCCCCTCTCCCTCTCGCTTCGAGCGCCCGTCAGTTCTTCGCCTTGTCGACGATCCGATTGGCCGAGAGCCAGGGCATCAACGCCCGGAGCTCCCCTCCCACCTGCTCGATCGGGTGCTTCTTCTCGCTCTCGATCAAACGATGGAAGTTGACTTTACCGGACTCCGCCTCGGCCATCCATTCGTCCGCAAACTGGCCCGTCTGAATCTCCGCGAGGATCTCCTTCATCTTCTGCCGGACCTCGGGGCCAATGATCCGCTTGCCCCGGGTCAGATCCCCATACTCTGCCGTGTTCGAGATCGAGTAGCGCATGTTGGCGATCCCGCCCTCGTAGAGCAGATCGACGATCAGCTTCATCTCGTGGAGGCACTCGAAGTAGGCCATCTCTGGCGCATAGCCCGCTTCGGTCAGCGTCTCAAACCCCGCCTGGATCAGGGCCGTCAACCCTCCGCAGAGCACCGCCTGCTCGCCGAAGAGGTCGGTCTCCGTCTCCTCCTTGAAGGTCGTCTCGATGACGCCCGCTCGTCCTCCGCCAATCGCTGAGGCATAGGCCAGGGCGACATCGCGCGTGTCTCCGGTCGGATCCTGCGCGATCGCGATCAGGCAGGGAACTCCGCCACCCCGCTCGTACTCCCGTCGAACGAGGTGTCCGGGCCCCTTCGGCGCCACCATGAAGACATTGACGTCGGCGGGAGGCACGATCTTCTTGAAATGAATGCTGAATCCGTGCGCCACCGCCAGGTACTTCCCCGCGCGCAGGTGCGGAGCGATCTCCCGTTGGTAGATGCCAGGGGTCAGCTCATCGGGCGTCAGGAGCATGATGATGTCGGCACGCTCCGCCGCATCGGCGACCGGCAGCACTTCCAGCCCCGCCGACTGTGCCTTCGCCACCGACGGGCTGTCGGCCCGCAACCCGACCATCACCTCGCACCCACTGTCCTTGAGATTGTTTGAATGGCCGAACCCTTGCGATCCGTAGCCAATAATCGCGATCCGCTTGCCGGCCAACGCCTTCGGATCCGCATCTTGATCGTAGTAGATTTTCATGAAGATTCGCTTCCTTTTCGCTTACAGGGATAGACTACACCTTTTCGTTGAGGGTCAGCTCGGAGAACTCTTCGTCCTCTTCCTGGATTCGCTGGGCGCGGACCGCGGCGACCCGGGTCATCGCCACCGGACCGGTCCGGACGAGATCGAGGATCCCCAGCGGTTTGAGCAGGCCAATGAAGGCTTCGACCTTCTCCTGGTTCCCAGTCAATTCCAGGATGAAGGCGTCCTCGGAGACGTCAACGACCCGCGCCCGAAAGATCTTGACGAGGGTCAAGACCTCCTGCCGCTCCTCGCCGCGCCGTGCCTGGACGGTCGCCATGACCATCTCACGCTCGACGTGGGCGCTGGCGGTCATATCGGTCACCTGGATCACTTTGACCAGCTTGAGCGTCTGCCGCAGGATCTGCTCGATGATGTGATCGTTTCCGTGGGTCGTCAAGGTCATCCGCGAAACCCCCTCTTCGAGGGTTGGCGCGACATTGAGCGTGTCGATCTGGTAACCACGAGCACTGAAGAGACCAGAGATGCGCGAGAGCATCCCGTATTCGTTCTCGACTAAGAGAGAGATGGTGTGTTTCATAGATTCATTGGGAAGGGAATCCGGAGGATTCCTGCTCCTTACGCCAGGATCATGTCCTTCAACGCCGCTCCAGCCGGCACGATGGGGAAGACGTTCTCTTCCCGGGCCACTTGCATCTCGATCAAGACCGGACCCGGGGTCCGGAGTGCCTGCTCCAGCGTCGGGATCACCTCCCCGACCTTGGTCGCGCGGAAGGCCGGAACACCATACGCCCCCGCCAGTTTGACGAAGTCCGGCGCCACCTCCATGTCGCTATGGGAGTAGCGGTGCTCGTAGAACTGCTCTTGCCACTGCCGGACCATGCCGAGGTAGCCGTTGTTGATCACCAGAATCTTGACCGGAATGTTGTACTGCCGGACCGTTGCCAGCTCGTTGAAGCTCATCTGAAATCCGCCATCCCCGACGACCGCGACAACCAG
>JBMUAP010000633.1:0-2146 GCA_049454155.1 Blastocatellia bacterium | reverse complement strand
TCTCGGTCGCCCAGAAATTGGCCTTGGCCAAGCGGCTCTCTTCGACCATGCGTTCAATCTTCGTCTCTCGACTCTCGTTCATCCGGCTCGTCCTGCGCTTCCTGCTAGCTTCCTCTTCCGCCTGACACTCCGCCTGACCAGACGGAGTGCGAATCAGAGGATACCACAGAGCCTCCCGTGAACGGGGATCGGGACGGGCCTCTTGACCCGGATCACACAAAGAGGGGAGAGGACGGAGGTGGAGAGTGTTACAATCGGCTGATCTCTCCGGGGATCGGACGAGAGAAAGAGAGGCGATCGCCCCCCGCTCGACTTGGCACAACGGTATCAACGAAAGGAGCGCACAATGATGATCTTCTGGGTCTTGGGACTCTGGTGGCTGCTTGCCCCCTGGCTTCCGGTCGGTGGGTCCAATTCCGGCAATGAAGTGGTGATGGCCGCGCCGCGCCCGCTCGAGATCGACTATATCGATGTCGAGGGAGGGGCCGCGACCCTCATCATCACCCCCGCCGGGGAGTCGATTCTGATCGATGCGGGGTGGCCGGGCTTTGAAGACCGCGACGCCAAGCGCATCGAAGCTGCGCTCCAGAAGGCAGGACTGCGCGCAATCGACCACCTCATCATCACCCACTACCACACGGACCATTACGGAGGGGTCCCTGCCCTCGCCAAACGGGTGCCGATCCGTCAGGCCTACGATCACGGACCGATGAACGAGCTGACCGAGGATCGCGACTTCGCGCGGAAGTATGCCGCCTATCAAGAGGCGATCGGGGGGCGCTCGACGACCCTCCGGCCGGGTAGCTCGATCCGGCTCAAGTCCCTTCCTGGCACGGCTCCAGTGACCCTCCGCTGCCTCGCCGCTCGGGGGGAGGTCGTCAGCGAGCCGCGAATGGCCGCGGCCCCGAATCGGTACTGCAAGGAGGCGACCTCCCAGCCGCCGGACCCCAGTGACAACGCGAGGAGTCTCGTCTTGCAGTTGCGTTATGGCAGTTTCGACTTTCTTGACACGGGGGATCTGACCTGGAACATCGAGCAACAACTCGTCTGTCCGCAGAATATGATCGGCGAGATCGACCTCTTCCAGGTCGGCCACCACGAGCAACAATCCGGTCCTGCTGCGCAGCCTGCAACCGACCGTCGCCATCATGAACAATGGCCCCCGCAAAGGTGGCCACCCCGAGACGATCCGGCAGGTGCTGGCCATTCCGCTGCTCGCCGATCTCTACCAAGTGCATCGCAACGTGACGATCGATGCCGACCTCAACACCTCGGAGGAGCTGATCGCCAACATGGAGGAGACCCCGGACACAGCCGCCATGATCGTGGTGCGGGTCGAACTGCCGAAACGGGAGTTTTCCGTGACCAATGAACGGACAGGGGCCCGGCGGAGCTATCCGCTCAAATAATCGGCAGGTAACGAACGGCGCTCTCCCTCCCCCCCTGACCGGGCACGGGGGAGGGAGAGGTTCTGGGGAAGGATTCGATCAAAGCTGGGCTTCGATCATCCCGGCGGCTCGATCGGCGATCATGGCGACGACGGCGTTTGGATGGCCCCGCGGGACTCGCGGCATGATGGAGGCATCGACGACCCAGGCGCGATTGATCCCATTGAGGCGGAGGGAGGGGTCGACGACCGCTCCCGGGTCATTGCCCATTCGGCAAGTGCTGGTCGGATGGTAGACCGTCTGGAGCTCTCCTTTGAAGGGGAGCGCCAGCTCTTCGTCCGTCACAAGGTCAGGTCCGGGAAAGATCTCTTCGGCCAAGCTCTCGGCCAGGGGAGAGGTCGCCGCGATCTGGCGGGCCAGCCGCCCGGCCGCCAACAACGCCCGCAGGTCGGCTCCGGCTGGATCACTGAGGAGCCCGAGGTCGATGATCGGCGCCTCGAACGGATCCTGACTCCGCAAGCGGACGCTGCCCCGCGATTGCGGCGCAATCACCGCAATCCCAAAACTGATCGCGTCGATTTGCGGGGGTTCAAGCCCCTGCTTCCGCCACTCGAATGGCGCAAAGAGAATCTCGAGGTCTGGGGGAGCGCCGGCCCGCCCGGTCAGGGAGAGAGGAGCAAAGGCCATCGCCTCGGCAGCGTTCGAGGCCAAGTGGCCGCTCCGGAAGAGCAGATACTGCAAGAGCGACGACAACGATT
>JBMUAP010000632.1:0-2147 GCA_049454155.1 Blastocatellia bacterium | reverse complement strand
GCGCAGAAGCAGCGGATGGCGATGTCCCCTCGCTCGTGGATGCCGGTGAGGACTCTGACGACGCGATACTCTGATCGGAGGATTGTTGAGACGATTGATACAGCCAGACTCCTCCTCCAGCGGCAAGGAGCAGAACGCTCAGAATGATCATCAGCGGCAACCGGCGATTCATAGCATCAGAGTCCTTTCTCTTTTCCATCCTCTCTACTCTCTACTCTCTACTCTCTACTCTCTTCTCTCTTCTCTTCGGGGTGGGTATCTCAATGGCGCTGGCCAAGCCGGCGCAGCTGGCCCGGCGACAAGGCCCATCGCAAGCGGCCTGGGCCCCGCGGCGGCAGACTTGTCACTTCGATCAGACAGAGGGTACCCCGCTTGAACTCGACGTTCAAGCTGCGGTGGCCAGTCAGCAGCCAAGAGGCCAACTCGGCAAGGTCGGGCAGATGGCCGACGAGCAGGGCGCGCTCGAAGGGAGAGGCGGCGAGATCTGCGATGACGCGCGGAATGGCGCCGTCGCGTGGGAGAAACCCTTGGCCCGGGGCGAGCGCGTCGAGGGGTCTGACGCTCTCCCGCATCCCGAGGGTGGTCGCGACGATCTCGGCGGTCTCCTGACAGCGGAGCAGAGGGCTGGTCAAGATCAGGCTGAAGCGGGGGTCGAGCCAGCGGACGCCCTCGGCTGCCTCTCGCATCTTTCTTCGCCCAGCCTCGCTCAAAGGGCGGTCTTCATCCCGAAAGATTCCGTTCATCCCCAGATCGAGAGCGATTCCGTGGCGCATCAAATAGAGTTCGATCAAGCGGTCCTCCCGCGGAGCCTTGGTCGCGACGGTCGTTTGGGCGACTCCTCTCCCCCGACGTGTCTTCTTCTTCTCTTCTGCTCCGCTTTTTCCCCTCTTCTCACCCTGATAGCTCGCTGCTAAAGTAGTGTCGTTGATTTGGAAAGAGGGGTCAATGACGAGTCAGGAGTCGAACCAGGAGACAAGTCCGCCGGCGAGCCACGAGCCGGTGCGCCATCGGCCGGAAAGCAGGCGGTGGTGGTGGGTTGGCCTCGCCACGGCGGGGGTGGTCCTCCTCTCCCTGGCCGCTTGGTGGGCCTTGCGCCCCCCCCATCAGGAGAGCCTCGCCCGGTCGGTTCCCAGCTCGGCGATGGCCTATCTCGAAGTCGAGTCTGGGGCGGCGCTCCTTGGGCACTTGACGTCGCTCAAGGCCTGGCCGCTCGTCTCCCCTCCAGGCAACTGGGAGTCGACTTGGTGGAGCCGTGCGTGGCCCAATAGCTGGCCCAATGGTTTAGTGGATTGGATGGCGAAGACGACGGGGGAGGCGGGCGAGCTGCTGGTGGGGCGATGGGGGCTGGTCCTCACGGCGCTTGAGCTTCGCGGAGACTTGCTGCGCCCGCACTGGACTCTTCTCGCCGAGGCCCCACGCCAGTGGGGAGTGGAGAGGGTGCCCCGGTTCCGACCGTTGGTCGAGCAGATGTTGGGGGCGACAGAGGAACGGCGCGAAGAGCACGGCGGCGTCGAGATCGTCAGTTATCACCCCCTGGCATCCATCGAGAGAGGGGAGATTGGCCTCTATACCGCCAAGGTGGAGGGCTACTGGATGGTCAGCAACCAGTCCGTCGCCCTGCGTGCCTGCCTCGATGCCCACCTCGGCCGAGTTCCCAATTTGGCCGGGGAGTTTTACTGGCGCCAGGCACGGCAACAGATCGTCGCCTCGTCGGCCGCCCCTCCTTCTCTCTACGGGTACGTCACCGCCGATGGAGGTGCCCGACTGCTCCGTTCGGGCGCGCATCTCCTGCTCTCCCCGATGGAGGGAGCGTCATCAGCCGGGGAGACGGGTCGACTGGTCGGTGTGCTGGGAGAAGCGGTGACGGCCATCGCCCCTCGCCTCTTCCACGGGATCGCCTTTGCCGAGACCCAGCTGGAGGGGCGGGCTCGTACACAAACGCTGGTCCAACTCAACCAGGATCTGATTGAGCAGCTTGCCCCCTCGCTGCGGCTCGGCGACGAGCCGGCTGGCCAACTGGCGATGGTTCCTGCCGACGCGCTCGACTGGACCGTCTTTCGAGTGGCTGATCCATTCGGCACCCTCCAGTCGGTCGAAGCCGCGCTCTCGGCTCGCCTTGGGCTGGCCGAGAGCTTCCTCCTCCACCA
>JBMUAP010000631.1:0-2155 GCA_049454155.1 Blastocatellia bacterium | reverse complement strand
ATCGACAAATCGGTAGAAGAGCGCCAACGCCTCATCCGGCCGCGGAAACATCGGGTCGAGCGGAACTGCTCCCCTTTTTCCACGAGAGACGGGGAGGAGCGGATCATCGACCGAGACCCCCTCCTGACCAGAAGTACTCGCGGTTGGCGGCATCGACCTCGGGGGACTCGGGTCAGCCAACTCCCGAAGGCGCGCGAGAGACATCGTCGGCTCATCCCGAATCAGTCCGCGGACATAGTTGATGGGAATGGCAAAGTTGAGATTTTGTCCTCCCTGCAGGCGATAGGTCACCACCCCAATGACGCGCCCCTGTGAATCGAAGAGGGCTCCTCCGCTGCTACCCTGCCCAATCGGCGCCGTCATCTGGAAGATGCGATGGGTCTCCAACCGACGGACGCCGCTGAGGATTCCCGTCGAGAGTGAATTGGTCAGGCCCGAGGGGCTGCTGATCACGACCACCGGCTCACCCACCTCGACCGTATCGGAGTCACCCAACGTCACCGTTGGCAACCCGTAGCCACGGATCCGGACCAAGGCGAGATCCCGCACCTCGTCGATATCGACCAGCTCGGTCGTCTGGTACAGATCGCCAGAGGCCAACCGGACTTGGATGCGGGCCGCTCCCCGCAGGACGTGCAGATTGGTGACGACGGTCCCTGCTCCCGTGACGAGAAAGCCGCTGCCTTGCCCGGAGACCTGCCCCTGATCGTCGAGGGCCTCAATCAAGGCTACCGCCGGTGCCTGCTCACGGGCAATCTCCACCACCGGCTGCGCCGAAGTGATCGACCAAGCCCCGCCCAGCCCGACCAAGCAGATCAACCCGACAACGCGTGTCGCCCCCTCCTCCGATAACCACTGTCGACCCTTTCCAAACTTGCTTTTACTCATGGTGCCATTCTACTCCAAGTCCCCCCCAGCCGGGACATCCCCGGTAATCAAGGCCTATCGGGAGGAAACGACTGGAACAGACGGAGAGCCCGGGCGAGTGGGCTGACGAGAGGGAATCCCGGCCACGGGCCTGATCGGGAGGAGGAGGGGACGCAACTGTTCGAGGTAGTCCCCGGCAGGATTGTGTGAGGTGACGGCCACGGAGCTGTCATAGGAGAAGAGGACAAAGCCTTCGACGCCCGCCGCACGCGCCGCGGCAATCTTCTCCCTTGCCTGCTCGACCCCCTGACGGTAGGCGCCGATCCCCATCCAGACCGGACGACCAGCCGCAACCTTGCGCACGCCTTCCAGGAGAGCCTGGAACCGTTCCGTTTTCGGAGTGTAGGCCATCGGACAGAGCACATCGAGCCAGCCACGGCGTGCCCAATTGGGCCAGTCCTGAAAGCGGACTCGGCTGGCCTGCTGAGGATCGGCGAAGACTGCGGCAGAGAGGAGCAGGTCAGGCCGTACCCGCTTCAACTCCTTGTGCAGCCGCTCGACCAGCAGGTCCACCTGGCGACGTTGGAACGCCCCATACTGCTCTGGAAAATTGTTTGGATAGAAGAGCGGATCGACCAACGATTCTGATGCAAGAAATTCCCGGTCGTCTTCGGGGAGACGGGCCTCCATCTCCTCCCGAAATTGGTCGAGTGAGGCCCGACTGAAGTCATACGCCGGGTTCGGGTAGCGAACATAGTCCAAGTGCAGACCATCCACCTCGTAGCGACGAACCAGTTCGAGGGCGAGCCGCACCACCCACTCCCGAAGACCCGGGTGGGCTGGCGCAGCGAAGAGCCCCTCCAGATCTTCGCGATTCCGCCGACTGTAGGCCAGCAATTGTTCCGCAAAGTTCGGGGACTGGGGAGAGAGCTGAGGCTGTTCCTTGGCCATTCCCCGCGGCACCATCAACCACTCCGGATGTCGATGGACCAAGTGGCGAGGCGAGGAGGGAAGGGACGTCAGGTCGGCTACCAGAAAGAGGTTGATCCAGGCATGCACACGGAGCCCCACCGGATGAGCCGCCTTGATCACCAAGTCGAGGGGATCGAAGTCGGGAGGTTGCCCTCCCAGCACCGCCGCCCTGGGATCATAGGTCGAACGATAGTAGGCGTCTCCGCGACCGCGAACCTGGACGATCAGATCGGTGTACCCATTCTCGTGGGCCTCTCTGATCAGTTGGTCAATCGATTGCGGCGAGGTGAGGGTATGCCGAACCACCCAGAGAGCC
>JBMUAP010000630.1:0-2157 GCA_049454155.1 Blastocatellia bacterium | reverse complement strand
CCATTCTCCATTCTCCATTTTCCATTCTCCATTTTCCCCTACGGCTGGCCAAAGACCTCGAAGGCGACGCGGTAGTCCTCTTCGCGATCGACGCCGCGGAAAGGCGGATGGAAGGTCTTCGTCACCTCCTGCAGGCCGTCGTCGATCCGCCACGTGACGGAGAGTGGCGGGGCTGCCGCATCCGCCGGATCGTGCCCGGCCGCTCTCCACTGCTCCAGCGCCGTCCGGAATTCGGTTCCGCCCTGGTTCTTGCGCGCCGTGTTCGGAATGTGCCGCCCCCGCGCGTCATACTGATCGACCAGCTCGTACTGGCGCATCACCGGGAACTGCACCCGGTAGATCGTCAGCAGCTCCTCCAGCGTCAACCCCAACGCGAGCGCGACCAGCACGTCGATCTCGACCAGCGCCTGCCGTCGCGCGAAGTCGCTGCGGAGTGGTGTCCTCCAGTCCCAGCGCGTCGGATCGAGGTCGGCCCAAGCGTGCTCGTGCTCATGGCAGAGGCGCGGATCGTCGGTCGTCCAAGTCTCGGACTTGATACCTTCCGTGGCCACACTTGTCCAAAGATCGGCGTAGGCTGCCGTCAGGCAGTTGAGACGCAACCCCCTGTTGATCAATCCCTGATCAAATGGAGCAATGGGCAGAGGAAGCATCTGGGCTGTCCCAATGTTGCAATGTCCTTTTCCAAGTAACTTGACGAAAAAGTCGATACAAATTGAGTTAGTTGTCGAGTTATATCGAAGTAGTTGTGAGTTGTTTGCGAAAATTATCGAAAATACAGTGTTAATCTGTGTAGCACCGGGTGGAGCAATCATTGAGATGAGAGTTCGTTCGGTACTGATGCTGATCATCTCGCGATTGACGTGACGATACTTGCGGGTAATTGGCTCGTTGTCAGGCCAGCAGGGTATCTTTGAGTTGAACTCCGCCAGCTCCCCCGACTTGTTACCCGGACGGTAGCTTGCGCGAGGGACGAAGTCTTCCCCAATCTCTGTCAAGTCGATATCGTCATAGGCATTGTTATGAGTGCAGTTGGTCCGTGCCGTGCGGTTGAATGGCGTCCCGACGAAGAAGTGCGGTCCAGAGAGCACCCAGTCCGCCGCTGATGCCGGCTGGTACGATGGCGAGTCCTGCCGTGTGATGATTCCGTCCCGCTGGGCATTCGACTCGTGAAACATTTCGGTCGAATAGTACTCCCCCTCAAGATCCATCAACCTGCGCGGTGCCTCGGTGATCTTTCTGATCACGCCAATGATCTCGCGGGAGTGGACCTGGGGCAGGCGGGCCTCGCTGGCCGGAGTCCCCGGTTCTTCCAGCAGCCGGGCAAAGATCGAGAGTTCATTACCGGTGATCGTCACAACCCGGTGGCCATGTGGTCGGGTATTCCACTTGTTCTCGTCGGTCTTGATCCCCGGGATCGGCTCATATTCACGGTCGTGGGTCAGGCAGGCCGCGATCGTCTGCGGCGTGAAGATGTTCGAGATGTGCCGGAACTCCACCTCTCCCACGCGCCCCTTGTAGATGTTGATGCTGAAATCTGTTTCATGGTGAACGTCCGGGAATAACTGCAACTCGTTTTTATGCCCATAGTGGGCGACCAACCGCGGATAGATTGCGGCGCGGAGCTTTCCACCGCGTGCATCGTCATAGATGCCTTCCGGATGGAGGAGGCCAGCGATGCCCCGTGGGTTGAGAATCCCCCAACTCCGCACGATGAAGTTCTTGTACAGATTGGTCTGGATCCCGGCCAGTTCCGGGTAGAGGCGACGCGAGTTGAGGACAGCGGACGAGCCTTCGATGGTGCGGAACTGATCGGCGTAGAAGGCACGGGCGGCCTGCTCACTGAGGATCCCGGGGCGCGCAGCATTGAAGTCGGCGCTGCGGGCCTCTCTGACGCCCAGTTTCGGTTCCAGTTCGCAGAGGGTCGCGGCATCGGTCCAGCCGGCCTTGAGCCAGGGCGGATTCCCGACGATCAGATCAAAACCCCCGCCCTCGGCGAGGGGCCCAAGCACCTCCGGGAAGACGAGCTCCCAGTGGTGGAAGTTCTCACGGGTGGCGAGGCGCTGGGCGGCACCGAGCCAGGGAACGGCCGCGGCGAGGATCTGGGTATCGGGGATGCTGTTGGCAGTGCTTTGAAGGAGGAACCCGGTGTCGATGCCG
>JBMUAP010000629.1:0-2159 GCA_049454155.1 Blastocatellia bacterium | reverse complement strand
AGATCCACTGACGCTCGTCGATACGGGGCCGCGGACAGAAGAGGCGCTGCAAGCGCTGCGGGAACAACTCCGTGCGGTTGGACTGGTCGTCTCCGACATTCGACGGGTGTTGTTGACCCATACGCACGAGGACCACTGTGGACTGGCCGGCATCATCCAGCGGGAGTCCGGGGCACCGGTCCACGTGCACCAATGGGAGGCCGACCACCTCTCCGCCGAGCGCCCTCCGCGTGTTCACGAAGACCTGCTGCGTGGCGCAGGGGTACCTGCCGAGGAGCTGGCGCGGATGGTCGATCAGTATCAAATGGTTCGATCCTATGCCGACCCGGTCGAACACGGCGTCCCCTACTTCGATGAGGACGAGTTCCTCTTCGCGACGGGCTCGATCCGGGTGGTCCATACCCCGGGCCACACGCCCGGCAGCTCTTGCTTCTTTCGCGAGGCGTCCCGCCACCTCCTCGCTGGTGATACGATCCTCAAGTCGATCACGCCCAACCCAGTACTCAATCCGGACCCAACCAATCCTGGAGACCGCTTCCCTTCCCTGACCCGTTACCTCAACTCCGTTGCACGTCTCCGGACGCTCTCCCCGACCCTCCTCCAGACGTCGCACGGGGGGGACATTCTCGATTACGAGGAGCACTACCACCGCCTCCTCCGGCACGTTCAGAAACGGGCCGACCGGGTCGTCCAGCTCGTCCCCAAGGAAGGGATCACTGCGTGGGAGATGTCCCAACTGCTCTTTCCGACGGTCGAGGGGCTCCACCGCTTCCTCGCGGCCTCAGAGACGATCGCCCACCTCGACCACGCGGTCACGCAGCGGAGAATCCAGCGGGCGGCAACCACCACCCCGGTCGACCGCTACTACCCGATCTGACGCACCCAAGGTAATCGATGATTCCAGGCGACTGTCAGCCCAATCATTCGACCACCACATCCCACGGAGATGAACAGATGAGATCGAGAGCCTTCCTGTCAGGTGGACTGCTGGCCCTGCTCGGCGTCGTGACTTCGCTCGCGGCCGAGCCGGCACGACAGCTGGCGCGCCCCCCGGCAACATTGGCCGAGCTGAACCGACTCGCCGAGGCCCGCATCGAGACCGCGGGAGCAAGGGCTCGGTTGCCCTTGGCCGATCCGGCTGGCGACGCCCCGTCGCTGGAGCCACCAGGAAGCCAGCGAATCCCCAACTATGTACGGGTCTTCTCTGTCATGCCCCAGGGAGCCGCCCCCTTCGCCCACCTCTTCCAGACGATCCTCTTCGGCGGAACGATCCCAGTGGAGACCAAGCTGGCCGCGGGAATTAGGGTCGCGCAGATCAACCGCAGTCCCTACGTCGCGGCCCATCTGCAGCGATTTCTGCGCGCATCCCCACGCGGCCGCACCCACCTGGCTGCCTTGCAGGCCGGGCAGTCGTCAGTGAACCTCCCGGCGGCTGACCAGGCGGCCATCCGCTATGCCGACCTCCTGACCCGCGACATTCATGGAATTACCGACCCAGAGTTCGCCAAGATCCGCCAATCGTTCCACGACTCCCAGATCGTTGAGCTGACCATGGCCGTCTGCTTCTTCAACTATTTGACGCGCTTCAGTGAAGCACTCCACTTGCCGGTCGAACCTTGGGTGCTGGATCCAACCACCCAGCCCGTGATCCCGCCAGTGCGGCAGAACCCGTTGCGGCAAGCCCGGATCGGTCTCGTCTCCGATGAGGAGATGAAGGCCGTTGTCCAAACGGAAGCGGCAATGCGAGACCCCGCCACTCGCCAGACTGGACTGGGTCTCCCCATCGCCAACTCCCAGCGAGCGATGCTGCGCGTCCCTGACTTTCAGGCTGCTTGGCGTGCCTACGGTACATCTGTCCGCGCCAACTCCCAGATCGGTCGCGAAATTCAGCTGCAGGTCTCCCTGGCTGTCTCGATGGCCAATGGCTGCCGCTACTGCACCGTCCATCAGATTGTCGGCTTGCGCCGCCAGGGAGTCGATGCAGGAAAGCTGATGGCAATGCGCAAGGATGACAAAGCGCTGACCCCGCGCGAACGGACGGCCGTGGCCTTTGCCCGCCAACTGACCGCCCAGTCAGACTCGATTACCGACGCAGATTTTGCGCAGCTGCGCCAAGAGTTCCAGGAGTATGGTGCCCTCGAAGTCGTCTTGCAGACCGC
>JBMUAP010000628.1:0-2167 GCA_049454155.1 Blastocatellia bacterium | reverse complement strand
GTCGCATCTCCATCTGAGTATAGAGTTCGAGTCTTGACGGAGGGGTGCCTGCGCTCATCTGGACTTCCCAGTACGACTTCCTCTACATTGTGGGTAGATTGTGAGGAGATGGCCGGGGGCCAGTCAAGATCTGGAATGGAGAAAGGAAGCGGACGCATGGCAAAGAGGTGGCAGACGCTTGGTGCAAATTGGCTGGGGTGGGGACTGATCCTCTGGTTCGGAGTCTTGTGGGGAGATGGATTGACGCAGACCATCCAGGCGCAGTCGCTCGACGTCACGCTGCGCCCTGCTCTCGAACGGCGCATTGCCGAGAGCGGGGCCGAGAGGGTTGGGCTGGCGGTCTATGACCTGGAGACGGGGCAGGGCCTCTCCCTCGACGATGAGGTGCGATTTCACGCGGCGAGCACGATGAAGGTCCCAGTGATGATGGAGATCTTCCGTTTGGTCGAGCAGGGGGAACTGGCCCTGACGGACCGTCTGCCGGTCAAGGACCAGTTTGCCAGCATCGTCGATGGCTCGCCGTACCGGTTGCAGGCCGAGAGTGACAGTGATGGGGGAATCTACCGGGAGGTGGGAAAAGAGATGACGGTGCGGGAGCTGGTCGGGCGAATGATCACGCGCAGCAGCAACCTCGCGACGAATCTCTTGATCGAGCGCGTCGGGGCTGGCAACGTCACGCGGTACACGCGCCGGCTCGGGGCGACCGAGATCGAGGTTCTCCGTGGAGTCGAGGACACCAAGGCCTTTCAAGCGGGACGCAACAACACCACCACTGCGCGGGATCTCCAGCTTCTCCTTCGGGCGATCGCCGAGGAGAAGCCCGTTGGGCGTGAAGCCTCGGCGGCCATGGTCGAGATCCTCCAGGCGCAGGAGTTCAATTCTGGCATCCCGGCGGGGCTCCCCACAGGAACGCGGGTCGCCCACAAGACGGGCGAGATCACCGCTCACAATCACGACGCTGGCATTGTCTATCCTGAGGGGCGACGCCCCTATGTCCTGGTCATCCTGACGCGCGGAATTCGCGAGCGCGAGAAGAGCGACGCCTTGATTGCCGACCTCACCCGGTTGGTCCATCGTGCCTTGTCCCCCCTCCGAAGAGGAAGTAAGTAGCCTCGAACCCGGGTTGGCTTGGGTTTTGTTGATGGAAATCCGATGGATCGTCATTCTCATCAGTCCGAATCTGCGATACTCTGCGGCTTCTTCCTCTCCGCGAAAACGACAACGAGACAACCACGGGAGATCAACCGGATGCGAACGAGTCGAATGGGATGGATGACGGGTTGGGTCGATCTGGTCAGAGCGGCGGCCTTGGTCTTGACGCTGACCACTGGGATGGCGGTCGACCTCTCGGCGCAGCCCCCACCCGGCGGGGAGCGGATTCCCTCCGTGCGTGAGCAGGCAGAGATCCAGCAGGAGTGGCTGCGGATTCGCCTCGAGCGGGTGCTGCCCGGGTTGATGCGCCAGCACGGCGTGACGATGTGGATCGTCCTCTGCCGGGAGTACAACGAAGACCCGGTCTTTCGCTCGCTCGTCTCGCCGACGGTCTTTGCGGCGCGACGGCGCACGATCCTCGTCTTTCACGATCGCGGGGCGGAGAAGGGGCTCGAGCGGCTCGCCCTCGGTGGAGGCTCGAACGGGGGGCTCTACGAGGTCTACCGCGACCCACAGGTCGAGAACCGCGAGCTGTGGGGGGAAGGGCAGTGGGCCCTGCTCCGGAAACTGCTCGACGATCGCCAGCCAGCACGCATCGCCATCAACGTCTCTCCCGTGCACGCCTTCTCTGACGGCTTGACGGTTTCGCAATACGAGAAGCTGCTCGAGGTGCTCGGGCCCATTCATCGCGAACGCTTGGTTCGCTCTGACGACTTGGCCCTCGACTACCTGACGGTGCGGATCGAGGAGATGATGCCTGTCTATCGCCAGTTGATGCGGATCGTCCATCAACTGATCACCCGTGCCTTCTCCAATGAGGTGATCACGCCGGGCAGAACAACCAACCAGGATGTCGTCTGGTGGTTGCGGCAGCAGGTCAGCAATCGTGGGTTCGGGACGTGGTTCCACCCCACGGTGCGTGTCCAACGGCAGGGCTCGGCCATCCCGAGCAATCTCGCCGAGGGAGCCCCGGTCGTCATCGAGCGTGGAGATGTCCTCCATTGCGATTTTGGCA
>JBMUAP010000627.1:0-2171 GCA_049454155.1 Blastocatellia bacterium | reverse complement strand
GTGTTTGACGCGGCGCAGCTCGTCGGCATAACGCGCGGGTTCGATGCTCTCGCCAAGCTGGCGCTGTTTCAGCTCGAGGTAGCGCTCGGCCAGTTGGCCGGCGGCTTCGTTGAGAAAGGCCCCGCTGCCCATCGCCGGTTCACAGATGCGCAGGTCGAGGATCCGGTCCGCCTCCGCCGGGCCAAAGTCGCGGAGCAGTTCGCGGAGTGACTCTTCGACCAGGCTGCGCGTCAGCGGCTCCGGCGTGTAGTAGGACGCGCTCTGCTCGCGGTCGATGCCGTTGAGATGCAGGATGAACTCGCCCTTGCGGTAGATGCGCGGGGCACCCGAGGCGAGCCGCTCGATCTCGTCGCCGGTAAAGTCGTCGAGCCGTTCGCGGGGAACGAACCAGGTCGGCGTCTTCTTGTCGCTGAAGCTGCCGCTGCCCGCCCGCCGGACGTGGATCAGCTCGCGATCGGCGAACATTCCCTGGTACGAGAGCAGTCCCTCGTAGACGGCCCCCAACTGGTTGATCCCCAGCTCGGCGTAGTTGACGCGGCCGGTCGAGCGCGACCGCTCATCGACACTCAACGAGAGATAGCGGATCACCCGTTGCAGGCAGCGATTGGAGAGGCGCGCGTGGTTAAGCAGCGGCGTGCTCTCCGGGGCGAAGAGCGTCGCCGTCAGCGGGCGGATCTCGAAGGCCCCGGAATGGTTGCTCGTCGGGAGTTCCCCTTGCGCGGCTGCCGTCGGCTCAAAGCCCTGGTGGATGAGCTGGAAGAGCCGCTTGAGATGCTCGTGAAAGTAGACGCCATTCTCGGTCGTCGCCGTCAGCGGAACCAGTTCAAGGTCGCGCAGCGCCTCGAGGCTGTAGCCGTGACGGTAGGCGTCGTCATCGATCGGCAGGATCTCCAGCTCACCTCCGCGTGCTTCGGCATAGAGGCAGAAGAGCAGCCGGTAGACGAAGGTCAACGCTTCGTGTTTGAGGTGCTCGGCGGTGATCGGGGCGCTGCCATCATCGAGGAGGTCGAGCTGCGCCGCCTGACGACCCGCGGCGCGGATCTCGTGCGGCTGCCAGCGCAGCAGGCTCTGCCGGGCCCGCTCCGTCCGGTCCCGCGCCCATTCGTTGACGATCAGCTCGATCGCCTCCCGGACCGCCACCTGCAGCTTCTCCGTCACCCCGTGCGCAAAACGGTGGCTCCGCTCTTCGAGCCGGTCGAGCAGGACCTCCGTGGCATCGCCGTCGGGGCAGAGTGTCTCGGCGGCGAGGAAGGCGGCGATCTGGTGGAACGCCTCCCGTTCGCGCCGCGCGAAGGCGTCGTCGAGGTCGAAGGCCAGGTAGCGCCCCTGCGCCCACGTCTGCCGGTCGAGCAGCATGACGCGATTGCCCGCCAGCAGCAGCAGCCAACGCGGTGCCTCCTCTTCGGTGAAGACCCGCCCGATCGCCCGGCTCCAGTCCCCCTCGATCAAGGGATGGTTCTCCCGGTCGACGAGGTGCGACCTCTCCGGCGAAAACCCGAGCGGATCCTCGATCGGCCGGTCGTCCGGGAGCGCTCCATCGGGCAGCGTGAAGACCGACTCGCAGATCACCAGCCACGGCTGGTTGTATCGCTGGATGCGCCCGAGCGCCGGAACGAAGCGCTGGCTCCCCTCGACGGGAAGATCACACGGCGTCAGCTCACCGTAACCAAGCGCGGCAAGCAGTTGCGCGTGCCAGTCCCGGAAATCATTCCCCGTCCGCTGCTCCGGCTGCGGTTGATCGAGGGCCAGCGATTTGACCCGCAACCAGAGCGGTCCCAGCGCCTGCACCCGCCGCGGCACCGCCCGCGACCCTTCCTCTCGCCAACGCGCGGCCAGTTCCGCGATGTCCTTCGCGAGGGTGCTCTCTAGATAGTGCGAGGTGAAGTATTCACCAACGTTGATGACAGTCATAGAATAATTTGGGCTTCCGGGTGTTGTGTGGCCCCCCCCAACCACTTGCACAATAATCAAAGGGGCAGGCCTTGTGCCTGCCTTGGGTCTGGACGAAGGCCCGAACCGGAAGCGATTGGCCACACGGGTAAACCTTGCAGATGATTCGAACGGACGCTTGACCGAACAATTTCTATGCGGCGTTCCTTCAGAACGCCTGAATGGGGGGCCACGTCTACCCAGGGTTGCACCCTGGGCTGGTATGCGGCGCCCCGTTGGGG
>JBMUAP010000626.1:0-2188 GCA_049454155.1 Blastocatellia bacterium | reverse complement strand
CGATCGACGGTGCCAATCACCATATAGCGATCGCTCAACTCCGCTGGGTTTGCCCCCTCAAACCACTGGGAGATCAACGGTTCGAGTTCATCCTGATGGCAAATGACCAGATCACACGCCACACAAAACTTACACATCTTCTTCACGATCGCGATGTTCGATCCATCCATGACCACGCTGAGGACGATCTGACGTAAGCGGGTTCGCTGGTCACACGTCGGACAGGTTGAGCAGCGCAGGCCGCGATGAGGGTTGAGGATGAAGCTGTACCTAGGTGGCACCTTTCCAATTTGTTCTCTCTTCGATTTCGGCATGGTATTAGATTACTCCTCAATAACAGATTGGGAAACACATTCTTCGATGTGGAAGAGAGATTGACAAGGCGACTCGTGGACACTGTTTCTCTTCGAGGCCTCGCCGCTCGGAAACGATCCCCTGACACCTCGAAGGCGAATGATCACGTCTCCATCGCATCGGGGCAACCTCAATTTCATTGGTCTACGGCAATGAGGGGACGACCCGTGTTTTCGCCATCGAGCTGTCCCCTGCTCTTGACGGCGACAGGAAGTGGATTAAATATCGGAGCTTCGTGAGGAACGCGATGAAGTAAAGGGAGCACGATGAGACTTCTACACTACCTTGAAATCCAGAATTTCAAGCGCTTCGGTGACAAGCAACGCATCGAACTCGACCACCCTGCCGTGCTGATTGGTCCCAACAACTGCGGTAAGACCACGGCGATTCAGGCAATCGCTCTCTGGTCACAAGCAGTCAGAACTTGGGTGGATGCCAAACGCCATTCCAATGCCAAGGACCGCACGGCCACCGCGCTGAACCGATTGAACATCGTCGCAGTTCCGGTACAACGTACCCGTTATTTTTGGCACAATGCCAACGTCCGGACGGGAAGCAAGGATATCCCATTGATCATTACCTTGGGCATCCTTCACGAGAACCAGGTCGTGCCCGTGACCATGAGTTTTCGGAACCAAGGAGACGAACTGGTCTACTGCAAGCCTGACAAGGTGACGCTGGCGAGGATGGATTGGCTTGAGGCAGCCGCAATGATCAAGGTGGAGCTGCTCTATCCGATGTCGGGCCTGGAGACGGAAGAGCCGATCCTGCAGCCAGGACGTATCGATGTGCTGCTGGGACAAGGGCAGACCGCGCAAGTCCTGCGCAATCTCTGTCTGATGGTCCATCAGGATTCGCCAGAAGATTGGCGCCAAATCGCGCAATGGATGAAACGCCTGTTTTCACTCGATTTAGGTCAGCCCAAGGAGACCACCCGAGGCAGTATCGAACTCTCTTATAGACAGGAGGGGGTCAAGGAGCCCTTGGATATCGCACTCGCCGGGCGTGGTTACCAGCAGATGTTACTCATCTTCGCCTATCTCTACTCGCATCAATCGAGCGTCTTGCTGGTCGATGAGCCAGACGCCCATTTGGAAATTCTCCGCCAGAAACAGATCTATGTCCTGCTACGGGAGATCGCGGCCCTGAATCAATCTCAAGTGGTCCTGGTCACCCACTCGGAAGTGATTCTGGATGAAGCGTTGGATGGCAACCTGACGCTTCTGCTCAATGGGCGTGCGGATGACTTGGCGGCAAAGTCCGATATCAAGAACACACTGAAGCACTTTGGCGCAGAACATTACGTCAGAGCCCGTGAACGCGGGTACGTCCTCTACGTGGAGGGGGGGACTGACATTGACATCCTCCGTGCCTTGGCCAAACGGCTCCGTCACCCAGTGGTGGAGATTTGGGACGAACGAATCAACACCTTCTATGTTCAGAATAACTTTCCGGATCAGGACTTGGATGCGGAACTGGAACGTGTCGAAGGTGGCTTCGGCATTACTCCCGAAAAACATTTTCATGGCTTGCGCAGAATGGTGGCGAATCTGAAGGGACTGGCCATCCTTGACAATGATGGCCGGAATCGTCAGAACACGGAGAACAGTGGATTGAAAATCGTCTACTGGCGACGCTACGAAGCAGAGAACTACTTGATTTCCCCGCAAGTGCTGAAAAGCTACGTTGCTGATCAATACTCGGCGGTGCCGTTGTTCAGCGGATATGCCGCTGAAAGCGAAGAGGTCTTATCGACGCTGATCCTCGAACGAGTCTTTTCAGGGCAGGAACAGGATTATCAAACTTGGCAGAACGCCTCACCAGACGCCGGTCG
>JBMUAP010000625.1:0-2189 GCA_049454155.1 Blastocatellia bacterium | reverse complement strand
GGCCGTGACCTGACTTGGGGCATGCTTCCCCGATTCGTTCGATTGTGATAGTTTGGCACTCTCTTCCTCCCTGCAGTCAGCCTTGAAGACAACGTAACTACTCACGGTGAGGAAGAGAGGATTGCACCACAGAGCCACAGAGATCACCGAGAAGAAGATTGGAAAGTGAGCTGCGTCAACCAGTGACCATCGTCAGAACGGAAGAGATGATTGCACCACAGAGAGATCACCGAGAAGAAGATCGGCCCCGCTTGAAGTTCATTGGTGCCGTGAGTAGTCACAAGACAACAATGACCGAAGTCCTTGACAGAAGGCCGGCCGCGTAAAAAAAACAACGGGGCCAGAAATGGGCCAGCAGTTGGCGGAAACCCGCGGAGACGAACAACGACCATGGCGACGAACAATGAAGATGGGATTGAAGAGTTTGCCCCGCTGTTCTATCGGCTGGAGACGGCGGAGCGGCGACGTCTTATGGCGGATGCTGGGTTTGTGCGGCAATCATCCCGCGCCTGGACTCATCCAGATGGCCGTTCGATCGGTGAAGCGGTCCTCCTTTCCCTCGCCGATGAGCCCTTCCTCCGCTTCCTGCGGCTTCCTCTTCCCGAGATAGAGGTTCGGGAGGCCCCTCTCGCTGGGCGGAATCGACCATTGCTTCCGGATCCGCATGGCTGATCACTGGTTGCTGGGGGAGGTGGTGCAAGATGGAACGAATCAGAATCAGCTCTCTTCTTCGACGTGGGTGGGTTCCGCTGGGGATGGCGGCCTTGCTGCTGCTGATCATCTGGTCAGAGGGAGCCGGCCAGCGATTGCCGCGCCGCCCGGAGTTCTCTTGGCCCTCCCCGCGCGGCCGCCAGGAGCGCGCTCGTCAACCCGGTCGCACTGGAGAGTTCACCTTTGCCAGGTTGGAGTATGCATCGGATGGGTGGGGCGGATGGACGACCGACTACCCCAAGGCCGATCAGCAGTTTCTGTTGGGCATGCGCCATTGGGTTCGCAGCGGCCTCGATCTTTCCGACGATCCTGTCTCTGTCGCCACGGATCGTCCAGACCTCTTCCGCCACCCGTTTCTCTATGTCGTCGAACCGGGCCAGATGGAGCTCTCCGCCGAGGATGCCTCCGCCCTGCGCGAATATCTCCTGCGCGGTGGATTCCTCCTCCTCGACGATTTCTGGGGAGAGTACGAATGGGAGCACGTGCAACGGCAGTTGCTGCTGGTCTTTCCCGATCGTTCCCCGCCGCTGTCGCTCGACCATCCCGTCTTCCATTGCTACTTCGATCTGACACAAGTCGTGCAGGTTCCCAACTATCACAACATCGTCTACCGGGGCCGCACCCACGAGAAGGGGGGCATCCGGCCCTCCTACTGGGGGCTCTTCGATGAGGAGGAGCGGCTGATGGTCTTTCTCGCCCGCAATTCGGACAATGGGGACGCCTGGGAGTGGATCGATGATCCGGGCTATCCGCTTCCCTACGGCCTCGCCGCCTACAAGCTGGCGACCAATCTGATCGTCTATGCCATGACCCACTGACCAGAGGGTGGGTGGATCGCGACGCACGGGGGAAAATCTCGACCGGAGCCTCCGAAAGGGGGTCGGAACTTGCATTCAACGCCTCAGTCGGTACAATAGCACCTTCTTTCTCCTCTGCGGTGTAGCGGGCTCGACTCTACGTTCTGGCGCCCCCTCCTTGATCTCCTCCAGATGGCTTTGGGCTAGACGCTTGTCGCAAGGAATGCTGATCACCAGAGAGAGAAGTGACGATTGGAATCGAGACAATTCGCATTCAGCACCACAATGGCAACAGGGATCGCTGGTCGCTTTCCGGCTCCCCACCCAACTCTGTCGAGTCGGTGAGGCGGCTTGGCTGGACGGAATGACCGAGTGACCCAGACAGGAAGGAGATAGCATTTATGGCAGTCTATGTAATTACCGAACCGTGCATCGGGACCAAGGACACGGCGTGCGTCGATGTTTGCCCGGTCGATTGCATCCATCCGCGCAAGGACGAGAAGGAGCACGAGGAGTCCGAAATGCTCTTCATCAATCCGGACGAGTGCATCGACTGTGGTGCTTGTCAGCCGGCCTGCCCGGTCGAGGCCATCTTCCGGGATGAGGATGTCCCGGAGGATTGGAAGAAGTACATCCAGATCAACGCCGATCATTACCGATAGTCCATCGCCTGAGTCTCGG
>JBMUAP010000624.1:0-2200 GCA_049454155.1 Blastocatellia bacterium | reverse complement strand
GAGCACTGGACCGCCAAAAGTCCCACCGTATTGGTTGTAGCGGAGGACTGGCTTGGTGCGGCCTGTGATCGGATCCCGGGTCGTCAACGTTGGGTTGCGGGCGTCGAGCAGGTCGTTGCGGAAGAATTCGTAGAGGGACCCGTGGTACTGATTGGTGCCCCCGCGCGTGACGACGCTGATTACTCCTCCGCTCGTCTGTCCATACTCGGCGGCGAGGCTGTTGGTCTGCACCCGAAACTCCTCGACCGTGTCGACCATCGGCACGACGCTGATCTCGTTGTGAACGGGCACCGTATTTGACGCTCCATCGAGGAAGATCTGGTTGCTGTAGACCGAACCTCCATTGAAACTGATCTGGGAAAAGCTCTGGTTGTCGACCTCGGCAAATCCATCCGCCGCCCGGTTGCGCGGTTGCACCCCCGGAATCAGCTTGACCAGGTTGAAGACGTGCCGGCCATTGAGCGGCAGATTCTCGATCCGCTCCCGCTCGACCACCGTTCCCAAGCTCGAGGCCTCGGTCTGTACTCGCGAGACCTCATCCGTGACAGTCACCGTGGTCGACACATCCCCGACCTGCAGGACGACGTCCAACCGCAACCGCTGCGCTACCTCCAGGACGATATTCGCCTGTCGGTAATTGGAGAATCCCGTGGCTGTCACGCCCAACTCATACCGCCCAATCGGGAGGAGCGGGATCGCGAAGACCCCCTCCGCTGAGCTGGTGACGGTATACTTCTGATTGGTGTCGACCTGCAGCGCCGTGACGGTCGCGTTGGCGATGACCGCTCCCGCCTGATCCGTCACCGTCCCGGTGATCGTCCCCTGCGATGATTGGCCGCTGGCCGATACGCTCACTCCCAGACTTACGATTAGCAGAAACAGACTGGCAAGACTCTTTTGAAGGGATAACTTCCTTGGCATGCTCTCATTCCTCTCGTCTTCCACCGCTTTTCCAACGGCAACCGCACACGCCTCCTTACCACTGAGGCATGGTTGCCTGTCAGACAACCGGGAAGAGGTTGCCCGTTTGACCGGACCCTTCTATACTCCAAAATTTAGACAGCGAGTTCTCTGGATCTCACCGGATAGACAGAAATGCTCGGATGGGGTCGGAGAGAAGATCTCCCTCCTTGACATCCCCCTTTTCCCACTACAGCAGATCACTTGGCGGGCGCATCTTGCTCCTGGTCGGCAGGCTGGGTAAGTAAATGAAGGTATTTTTACCGTTAAAAAAGAATCAAGAGGCCTCATCAGCGGCTGAAAAGGTCGCTGAGCAAGCTCAGATTGGCCCGACCAAGGACGAGATTGAGGCGCAACTGGCCGGCGACCTTCGCGCAACTGGCCTCGATTCTCGCGAGTCGACACTTCCGGCAGGCCAGGAGTCTCGAAAAATTTCTGACCTTCGTTGTCGACTGCTCCCTCATCGGGGAGACAGATCGGTTGAAAGAGATCTCGATTGGGATCAAGGTCTTCCGGCGCCCCCCCGACTTCGATCCGCGCATCGACACGGTGGTCCGGGTTCAGGCGGCCAACCTTCGCCGGAAGCTGGCTGAATACTACCTGGAAGAGGGGCTCGACGATCGCGTCCTGATCGAGCTGCCGAAGGGCCACTATGTTCCGACTTTTCAGTATCGCTCTCTCAAAAAGGATCTCCCCGCTGAGTCCTCGTTGACCACACCAGCACTGGCCGCCGGTGAGGCACCACTGGAGCCTCTCAATCAGAGAGGGCAGCGGGGCATCGCACCACGGTTCCTGCTGCTCGGCACGATCGGGGGGCTCTTCCTGGGAATACTGGCGACGCTCGGCTGGGTGGCTTGGCGGAGTGGCCCCGTGGGGATCTCGCGACCGGCCGGAGCGGCCCCCCGCCTCGATCCGGCCATTCTGCCGATCTGGGAGAAGTTTTTGCGACCGGAAGCTCAGAATCTGCTTGCCTACGGCACACCGCAATTCTTCGCCAGTAATGGGCTTCACATTCGCGATGTGCTGGTCAACTCGACCGAGGATCTGGAATCCACCCCGGGCACCCGTCTCTCCGATTTGGCGAGGAATCTGGGCATCCGCCTCCAGTCGAACGAGACCTATACCGGGGTCGGGGAGGCGCATGGCATCAGCACCGTTGCTCGATTCTTCTGGGAGAACTCGTTCCAACTTCAGATTGCGCGGAGCCGGATCGTTGGGTGGCAGGACATAAAGAACACCA
>JBMUAP010000623.1:0-2204 GCA_049454155.1 Blastocatellia bacterium | reverse complement strand
GCCCCTGGATGGGAAGAACGGTTTCATCCATGCGGCGGACCGCCGCAATCGTCCCGGCCACGAGATCGCTGCCAGCGAGGATTGGACTTCCATCGGTGAGGCGCGGAGGCGTTCGTGACAGGAGATCATCAACAGCCCGATAGCGCTTTGGTCCACATTGATCAGCAATAACATCCTGGATGGCGGCAGCGATGACCTTGGTTTGGAGCGGGGGCTCCGGGTGGAGCGTCATCTCTTCAGAGAGAAGATCCGCGCGACCTGCTCCGATTTTCAGCGTGACTTCGCGCTTCCGGCGATCAAGGGCCTCGACGGCGATGGTGGTCAAACCATCAGGGGTCGGGATCGCCGCCCGCTTGCCAGCCCTAAGCTTCGTCTCCTGCGCAGGGAAACGGTAGGTTCGCGCGATCGATTGCTTGACCGGGACACCGGGCCCAACCGCAAACAGCCCACCCAGCGCGTCGAGATCGTCGATCAGGGCATCCTCGTCCTTTGCGAGACTGTCGAAAACGGCCCACCAGGCCGGCTTGGCCTCTCGCCGATGAAACTGGGAAAGATTGAACAACGCTGTCTGGCGCTCTTCACTCAGGCCGGATAGTGTCAGCTTCTCGCGCAGGGATGCGATTTCCCGGTCTTCTTCTGCTTCCTTGGGCGCGCGATCCTCGCCGGGTTGAGGCCATGGACCCTCCGGGCGGATCGATAGCAGCCAATCCCGCAGCCTCTCCGTCGATTCGCAATCGACGCGATTGTATTGCTCGATCTCCCGGAGGATCTGATCGTCGCCGGTCTCCCGCCACTTCTCATAGGCCACCACGGAGCCTCCAGCGGTCTTGACCTCGCCCTCGCGGTTCAGCCCATAGAAGATCTCAAGCGACTTGATGGAATAGTTCGCCTCGGAGCAGACGACGCCTCCGCGCACCACCGCATAGAGATCTACAAAGCGTCCCTCCCGCAGGAGGCGGTCGAGAAAAACTTCCCCGATCCCATACTTGCCGGTGAGCCGCCGCAGGGCGGTGATCTCGTAGGGCGCGTAGTGATAGATCCGCGCATGCGGGAACTCGGTCAGGCGCTTGCGGAAGAACTCAAGCAGGTCCGAAAGCGTTTCGGCCTCAGCGCCGTGATCGTGCGCCCAGAACGACGTGAAGGCTCCGCTCGCCCAAACGCCGTGGAGATATTCGAGGCCACCATCGTAGTGGGGGTCGCCCTCGATATCGTAGAAGATGTCCCCCTCCTGGGGCTTGGGCAACAGTCCGAAACCCTTGCCTGGGACCGGGGACCGGACTTCGAACGCCGGAGCGCCCATCTTGCGTGCGTTCTGAAGTCTCGACTGAACCTTCAACCTTTCGAGCGTACCACCAGCCATCCCCCTGACGGGGCCTTGGTGGCCGGCGAGCGCCGCCATCGTCGTGATGCCAGACTTCGCCAGCTTCTTGACCTGGACCTTGCTGATATTGGCGACGTTGAACAGACTGTCCTCCGACTTCCAGACCTCCGCACAGTGATCGGCCCAGCGGCAGAGATCGCAGTCGCTGCAGGGCACGGGGCGCGTTGACCTCGGTGCAGCGACGAAGGCCTCCAGCCGCGCCTTTGCCGCCCTCGCGTAGGCACTGAAGTCGGACAGCCTCAAGGTCTCCCGATTGCCGTTTCCAAGCTGGACATGGGCAGACTGCGGCTCGACGCCCTGCACCTTCGCCAGCAGGTCGGAATAGACAACCAGCTGCAGGACGTGCTTGGGCGAAGGACGACGCTTCAGCTTGGTGTCGGTGACCTCGTAGCTGAAGGCGCCGAGATCGGATGGCCTCTCCACCCTCTCCAGGAAGTCCGACCATCCCCCCCAGTTCCCGGAGCGAAGAGCACCTTGGTAGACCACGTCCGGGCCGGCCGCCAGGGCCGCGCCGCCGCGGTGCGCAGTGCCCTGGCGCGCACCGGTTGCACGGACCTGGCCGATCGCCTGGTGAGCGCCCTCTCCACCGGTCAGTGGAAGCGGGTGCTGCTGGCGTTCTGCGTGGTGCGGCCGCGGCGGCTCCTGGTGCTCGATGAAGCGCAGGCCGGCCTCGATCCCCAGGCGGCGGAACAATTCCAGCGCCTGCTGTTCGATCTGCGCCGCAGCGAGGGCTGGGCGGTGCTGCAGATCTCCCACGATCTCGACATGGTGCGCCGCACCTGTGATCGCGTGATCTGCCTCAACCGCAGCCTGCGCTGCGTCG
>JBMUAP010000622.1:0-2206 GCA_049454155.1 Blastocatellia bacterium | reverse complement strand
CGTGGGTCAGCTCGTGACGCAGCGTTGTCACCAGCTCTCCCCGGCGTTCGAGCAGCGGGAGCGGCTGCAGGTCGATCCTGTCCCGCGTCGCCACTCCCGTCGCCCATCCGGAATGGCCTGTCTCGCGAATGAATTCAGCGGTCGTTTCGTGAAGGTGAAGGCGAACAGGCTTCTGAAGCGGCCACGGCAGTGCCGCCTCGGCAAGCCGACGACGGAGATCGACCAAGGCCTCGCTGAGCCGCTGGCGCGCCCGATCCAACTGTCTCGAATCGACTCGCGCTGGAACATCCCACTCGACCCCTTCCGTACGGAACCGATGGCGGGAAGCGGCCCCTTGCCTGCCCGACGCTCTGGGCAAATGAGGGTGGCTGACTGTGACCCAGCGCGGAGAGGCCTGACGCTCCAACTCTCTTGGCCTCTCCCAATCGACCACTTGTCGAACGGTGCCGGGAAAGTAGTGGGCAAGGATCTGCCGATACCCCATCCCCTGTCGTGCCCGGAGATGGGTTCCCTCCTGGCAAAGCCCGAGACCATGGCCAAATCCCCTTCCCCGAAAACGATACCCAGCGCCCTCTGGCTGCAGGTCGAACCAGGTACTCTTGAGATGCTGCCAACCGAGGGCCCGCCCGACCGCCAATCGCAGGTCCCACCCGCGGACACGGCGGGTTCCGCCAGTGGAATCGAGGCCGACCCAGGCAACCCTCCCGCTCCGGTCCCGGCGCTCGATCCAGAGGCGGCGCAGCGCCCCACCCGGATCTGTCCGGACATCTCCGCGGAGTGCCTGATCAAGCACCGCCAGAGAGAGGCGATCGTCCCACCGTCGGGGGGCCATTGCTTCGCAGATCGGATCTTCTACCCCCCGTAAATGAGCCGGGGAGGAGTCTGATCCTCCCCACACCGCCTGGGGATAGGTCGTCCGCCCCCCACAAGAGGCGTGAAAATAGACCTCTGCCGGCCGCCCCCCAACAACTCCCCGCGGGTGGCAAGCAGTGCCCGACGGATCAATGGGGGCACTTCCGGTCTCCCCTGGTAGGCCTGACAGTGGGTGGTGCGGCAAAAGTCGTACCCGTCGGCGGCGTGGCGCCCAAGGTTCCCGATCGCGAAGGTGCGGCTGACGACCGCCTGTGCTTTGAGCGCTTCCAACTCTGTCTCGTGCCCGGCCTCCCCCTGCAGCACCCCCGAGAGGTAGCGCTCCAACGGGAGGCGCACGATCGCTCCCCCGCGAGTTGGGCCAAGGCGTACCATCCCCTCTGCCCTGTCCCCCATCCCGCTTGGTTCCACTTCAGAGAGGGAGGCTGGAGTGGCAAGAATCCCCTCCGCCAGGTCTGCCAGCAGGGGACGGGCGACTGCCGCGGCATCAGCGCCACTGGCGCGCTTGAGGAAGACCAGGACAGCCAGCGGAAAGCGCCGCACGGGCCTGACTGTCCCGCTCCCTCCCGCGATTCCTTCCGGACTGGTCGAGGCCGAGCGCCAAGAGAGAAGACCCACAAACCATCCCTGGGTCCGAAATTGGTTGCTCGCGGCGGAGGTTCCCGTCTTTCCGTAGAGGATCATCCGATCCTTCGCGGCCCGCGAAAGGTCTGGCAGGGCTGCCGTCGCCGTTCCTTCCCTCACTGCCGCCTGCAATCCCCGGAGAATGTCCAATCGATGCCTCTCCGTCAGGGGAACCCGTCGGACGGCCTCGCAGGCGAGGGCATGCTCACTGGGGCGGCAGAGTTGCCCCTCGTTGACGATCCCCTGGTAGGCGCGCAACAACTGCAGCGGCGTGACGAGCAGCTCCGCTTCTGTTCCGAGGGCCCCCTCGCGACTCCAGCCAGTTTGTGGCAGTCGCCCAGCCGACTCTCCCGCGCCCCAGCCGGTCGGCTCTCCAAAGCCCCAGCCACGCAGATACCCGAGCGTCGCCCCTTCCCCCAGTCTCTCTCCGAGGGCGAGAAAATAGTCGTTGCAGGAATGGGCGAGGGCCTGGGTCAACGTCAGCGGGCTGGCAAACGGTCGATGGCTGCAGAGAAGATTGCGTGACTCCCGACGCTCCCCTCCCTGGCATCTCCACGTCTCCGTGGGTTGGATCCGTCCCGATTCGAGCGCGGCCAAGGCCAGAAAGGGTTTGATGGTCGACCCCGGCGGGAACGCTTGGCGAGTGGCGAGTCGCGGATTGACCACGGCGAGCAATTGCCCCGTGTGCGGATCCATGACGAGGATCGTTCCA
>JBMUAP010000621.1:0-2208 GCA_049454155.1 Blastocatellia bacterium | reverse complement strand
GGTGGGAACGGCCTTCCCAGGGTTGCAGAGGCCCAGTGGATTGAAGACATCCTTGACCTCGATCATCGTCGCCAGAGAGTCCTCGTCGAAGATCATCGGCATGTAGGCAATCTTGTCGGCGCCGACCCCGTGTTCGCCGGTGATCGATCCGCCCGCGTCGACACAGAGCTGCATGATCTCGCGTCCAGCGGCGAGGACCCGAGAGACTTCGTCCTGATCCCGGCCATCGAAGTTGAGGTTGGGATGGAGATTGCCGTCACCGGCATGGAAGACGGTCGAGAGTTTGAGCTGATAGCGCGCCCCGATCGCATAGATCCCGGCGAGAACTTCTGGGAGTCTGGTCCGCGGAACCACGGCGTCCTGCACGAAGAGGTCAGGACTGACCCGCCCGAGGGCTCCAAACGCACCCTTTCGACCAGCCCAAAGCTTCTTCCGTTCCCCTTCATCGCGGGCTTCCCGAACGGATCGTGCATGATGCCGGGTGCAGATGGCGATGACACGCCCGGCCTGCGCTTCGAGCCCAGCCCGCAATCCATCGAGCTCGACGATGAGACAGGCCGCCGCATCGCGAGGGTATCCGGCGGCATAGATGGAGTCTTCCACTGCATTGATCGTCACCCCATCGATCATTTCGAGCGCGGCGGGGAGAATCCCCTCCGCGATGATCGACGAAACCGCTTGGCTCGCATCCTGCAGATCAGTGAAGTCCGCCAGAAGGGTGATGACGGACTGCGGGGTGCGGGTCAGCCGGACAACCACTTTGGTGACGATTCCGAAGGTGCCCTCGCTCCCAACAAAGGTTCCCAGTAGGTCGTAACCGATCGTCTCGGCTCCTCCGCCTCCAAGAGTGACGATCTCTCCGTTGGGCAGGACCACCTCCAGACCGAGGATATGGTTGGTCGTGGCACCATACTTGAGGCAATGAGGGCCGCCAGCGTTCTCCGCGACATTTCCCCCAATCGTGCAGGAGGACTGCGACGAGGGGTCTGGCGCATAGTGATAACCCCGAGCGGCAACGGCTTGGCTGAGACGAACATTGATCACCCCGGGCTGAATGATTGCTCGTTGGTTCTCATAGTCGATCTCGAGGATCTGATTCATCCTCGCCATTTCGATGATGACAGCGCGATCTCCCTCTTCACAACCAATCGGCATGGCGCCAGAACTGAGCCCCGTTCCAGCCCCTCTTGGCCCAAAAGGGATTCGTGCTTCGTGGAGCAGGCGAACGACCCCCGCGACCTCCTCCGTTGTCTTTGGAAAGAGGACAGCGAGTGGACGACGCTTGTGAATCGACACTGCGTCGCACTCATAGACGAGCAGTTCTGCTTCATCGGTGATGATCGCGGATGGCCCGACAACTTGGCGGAGTGAGTTGAGGATCGATCTCTGTTTCATGGCTCTCCTTGAGTTCCAGCCAGCAGTTATAGCGGAGCAGGATGAGCAGGCGAGCTTCCCCCAAATTCTCTTTGATACTGGGCCCGCTTCTTGATCGCCTCTGCCTGTCCCGCATTCACGCGAACGGTACCATATTCGAACCGGCTTGTCTTCCCGTCCTCCGGTACCTCGGCCCTGGCCTCAACCATTGGACAAAGTGCGGCTCGTCCAGGGGGAGGAGAGTGGGGGAGAATCTGCGGACCATCTCCCTCGGCTTTGCTCGAACAGGACTGAGTGATACAGTAGAAAAGTTGGACGGTTGAGTAGATCGATTGGCAAGGACGGATCTACGACACTCAAGTGGGTCAGCCACCCGCAAATACCTGATCAGAGACAGGGGGTCAGCTCTGTCTTCTTGCGATGGAGTCGACAACTTCTCATGACTGTTTGTCCCAGCTGTGGTAGTTCGCGGATCAGATCGGATTATCGCCCTGCACCATTGTATTTGCGGGTGGTCTTCGTTCGAGCTCTTCTCTGTGACTATTGCAATCGCCAATTTCGTGCCTTCTCCTGGCGCGCTCCCAAGAGTCGCAGTTTGAAGACAGGGCAACGCAAAGCGGATGTCTTTCTTGGATCGGCATCCCGGAGAGAAGACGGTTTGGCCGAAGAGGAGAGCTCGACACAGATGGATCAGTCACTTCTTTTGACGATTCTTCGGTCGGACGAGCCAGCGGAAATCACAGCCTCATCCTTCAAGAGCCTGCGAGAAGAGATTGCTGAGCGCCAGTTGCAAGTGGAGGGTCGGTCAGCAGAGCATGAAGATCGAGAGGAGGC
>JBMUAP010000620.1:0-2215 GCA_049454155.1 Blastocatellia bacterium | reverse complement strand
GTTCCGGCGTCGGCGGCAGTCCGGTCAGGTCAAAACTGAGCCGCCGGATCAGCGGCGGCCGGGCGACCGGCGGAGACATCTTCAGGCCGGCCCGGGCGAGCCGCTCCTCGATGAATGCGTCGATCGGATGGTCGACTCCGGCCGCGGAGAGCCGCGGGATTGCCGGCTTGACCACCGGTTGCCAAGCCCAGTGTCCCGGTCCGGCCGATTCAGCGGCAGGATCCTCCGGCCACTCCGCCCCAGCATCGATCCAGTCACGGATCAGCTCGATCTGCTCCGCCGTCAACCGCTCGCCCGTCGGTGGCATGACCTCCTCATTCGTCGCCGTGATCCGCTGGTAGAGCCGACTCTCGCGTGCCTGCCCGGGGATGAGGATCGAATCACGAACCGCCGACTTCCGCTGGTCAAGCCGCAACCCCCCGCTCATCCGCGTCCCGTTGTGGCAACTCAGACAACGCGCCGTGAAGATCGGCCGGATGTCCCGCGCGAAGGACACTTTCCGCTCCTGTCGCTCCTCCTCTCGCGCCGCACCTTGACGCAGACCGGCCAGAACAGATATCGCGACCAGGATCGCCACCACCCCCCGCCTGCTTGTCACTCGTCGCATGCTCTCTCCTCCGGCACGGTGCAATGGTAACTACTCACGGCATCAATGAACTTCAAGGTATCCTATGTTCTTCTCGGTGACCTCTCTGTGCGGCAATGATCTCTTCCGTTCAGACGTTCGTGGGTTGTTGACGCAGATCACTTCCAAATCTTCTTCTCTGTGACCTCTGTGCCTCGGTGGTGCAATCATCTCTTCAGTTCGATCGTCCGCCTCAAGCCAGCAGCTCGCGGATGACCCGCCCGTGGACATCGGTCAGTCGGCGGTTGATGCCGTTGTGATAGATCGTCAGCTTGGTGTGATCGATTCCCAGCAGGTGGAGGATCGTTGCGTGGATGTCGTAGACCTGGGTCGGATTGCTCCGGTCGAGTGGCTTGTAGCCAAACTCGTCACTCTCCCCATACGTCACCCCGCCCTTGATCCCGCCGCCGGCCAGCCAGTTGGTGAAGACATACGGGTTGTGATCCCTCCCCTTGCCCGCTTGGCTCGACGGCATTCGCCCGAACTCGGTCGTCCAGAGGATGATCGTCTCTTCGAGCATTCCTCGCTGTTGCAGGTCTTGGATCAAGGCGGCACAGCCCCGGGCCATTCCCGTCGCCAGCGGACCGTGATCGGTTCGCACATCCTCGTGTGAGTCCCAGTTCCGGCGCGGGAAGCTGTTGTCATTGCCGCTCCAGACCTGGACGAAACGGACCCCGCGCTCGAGCAGCCGGCGCGCCGCCAGACACTTCTGCCCGAAGTGGAAGGTCTCCTCCTCGTCGTTGATCACCTTGGGCCATTCGCGCGGCCCGCGATCGAGCCCATACAGCTTGAGGATGTGCTCCGGCTCCTCCTGCAGGTTGAGCGCCTCTGGGGCGGCCAACTGCATCCTCGCGGCCAGCTCGTAGCTCCGGATCCGCCCTTCGAGCCGCCCATCGCCGGCCCGTGCCTCGGCGTGCTGGCGGTTGATGGATGCCAGCAGCGCCTGCGTCGCCGCCTCGCTCTCCCTCGTGATGAATTTCCCGCTTGGATGCGGGTGGAGGTCGTTGACCGGTGCCGGCTGTCCCGGATAGACGATCGTTCCGCTATGCTCCGCCGGAAGAAATGCCGCGTCCCAGTTCTTCACGCCATTCGACGGCATTCCGCGATGATCTGGCAGGACAACGAAGGTCGGCAGATTCTCATTCATCGATCCCAGCCCATAGGACACCCAGCAGCCTGCTCCCGGAAACCCTGGCAGCAGAAAGCCGGTCGACTGCAGCAGCGTCGCCGTGCTGTGGACCCCTGACTTGCTGACCATGTTGTGGACGAAGGCGATCTCATCGACGACCGACCCGAGCGCCGAGACTGGCTCGGTCAACAGCTTCCCGCTCTTCCCGTATGGCCGGAAGTCCCAGATCGGCTTCATCCACGGCCCCAGCCCATCCTGGAACGCCTCGACCGGCTCCCCGAAATCGCTCGGCTGACCGTGCCGCTTGACCAGCTCTGGCTTGAAATCGAAGAGGTCGAGGTGGCTCGCCGCCCCCGCCATGAAGAACTGCACCACTCGCTTCGCCCGCGCCTTGGACGGTATTGGGAGCTGCCCGCTGGCCTCCTCTCGCGCCATCATCCACGTCAGGGCGAGACTCCCAG
>JBMUAP010000619.1:0-2220 GCA_049454155.1 Blastocatellia bacterium | reverse complement strand
TCCCTCGCCCCTCGCCCCTCGCCCCTCGCCAATTGTCGGGCCCCCCGGGCGTGGGGTAAATTTTCACTCGTGGGTTGAAAAGACGAAAACGTCGCCCCGCGAAACCAAATTCAGAGCGCGCCAACTTCCCCTTGATGAAGGAGGCCAGGAGAGACCAGATGCCAATTTACGAGTATGCCTGTCTGAAGTGCGGGCATCACCTCGAGGTGATGCAGAAGATGAGTGACGCTCCCCTCACCCGCTGTCCCGAATGCAAGGGGAAGCTCGAGAAGCAGTTCTCCCAGACCAGCTTTCAGCTGAAAGGGGGCGGCTGGTACGCCAGCGACTACCGCAGCCGTGGCACGGCCACCCAAACGGAGAAAGCGGAGCCGGCAGCCGCCTGTGCCACTACCGGCGGGGCCTGCGCCACTGGCAACTGCGGAACGGACAACTGAACGGGGAAGCCCCCGGAGGGAAACCACGGAATGGGAACGACGACCCACTGGCGACACCGACTCTCCCCCCTTCCGATCTGCCTTCTCCTGATCGTGGGGTGGGGAGTCTTGTGGGTCGAGAACGGGTTCGGTCAATCCGGCCGTGCCACCATCTCCGGGCGCCGCACGACGGTTCTCCACGTCATCGGCAAACGCATCGAAGACCCCAACCAACCACGCAACCTGCTGACCCCCACCGAAGTGGAGAAGCGCGAACAGGAGCGGATCATTCCCCGCGACGTCATCAGTCTCTACGACGGCGGCGTCATGCAGCGCATCGAGTCCTTCTCCCCCGATCCGACGCCTGCCCGAATCGTCGTCCTCCTCGACAACTCCTCGACCCTCCGGACAGACCTCCGCAAACTTGCCAGCGTCCCGGCGGCCTTTGCCCCGGAGATCTATGAGGGCGACCAGGTCATGGTCATCGGCTACGACCTCAAACCCGAGATCATCACCGACTTCACCGATCAACCGGATCAACTCCAGGGCACCCTCGATCTGCTCCGCAAGAGCGATGCGCCCCGCCTCTACGACGCCCTCCTCGTCTCCCTCGAGGACGTGCTTCGCCCTGCTGTTGGCTTCTCCAAGCGGATCATCCTCGTCGTCAGCGACGGCCTCGATCGTGGCAGCGGCATCCGCTTCGATAAGATCCTCGCCCAACTCCAGAACGAGAACATCACTGTCTATGCCATCCAAGTCCGGGACCGTACCCGCGGTGCCCTCCGCAAGGACCAACCCAAACCCGTCGAGGTCATTCGCCAACTGACGGAAGGTACTGGCGGTAAGGTCTATCAGATCGAGGACGATGTCCGCGAGGCCGTCCGCGACATCTGTGACGAGCTGCGCAACGATCGCTACCAACTGACCTACTATCCCGAAGGGATCAACCCAATCAACCTGCGCCGCCTCCTCCTCTCCTCGACCGACCCGACCGTCACCCTCCGCGCCAAGGAGTGGCATCCCCCCCTCTCCAATCGATGACCGCTTGGGACTGGCAGAAGTGCGAGGGCCTCATCCTGCGTCCGCAGCAGTCTTGACCTGTCCGCACTGGGCGCACGGATCGAACCGAGACCAATCATTGACGATCCTCCAATCAGCACCAGCGGGGATCCTGACTCAAACCGAAGGAGCGAACGAAATGAAAAGGACCGTCATCATCTGGCTGTGCTACACCAGCATCCTGCTGACAGGCTTTGCTCAGGTGCGAGAGATTCCCTCGCCGGCGGGCACCAACAGCGGACAGCCCAACCTGACCGTCTCCCGTGATGGCAAGATCTACTTGAGCTGGATCGAGCGTCTCCCAGAGGGCAGATTCTCCCTCCGCTTCGCCCAACTGACCGGGAACAGCTGGTCGACTCCACGCGTGATCGCCGAGGGAACCAACTGGTTTGTCAACTGGGCAGACTTCCCCTCGATGGTCGTCCTTCCAGATGGCACGCTCGCCGCCCACTGGCTGGTCAAGAGCAGCCCGGAGACCTTCGACTACGATATTCACCTGGCCCGATCATTCGATGGCGGTGTCAGTTGGGAGAGGCCCTTCACTCCCCATCGCGATGGCGTGCGCGCCGAACACGGCTTCGTCTCGCTCTTTGCTGCGCCTGATGGGAACCTTGCGGCGGTGTGGCTCGATGGCCGCGAAATGAAGGCCGGAAAGGGCCATGATCACGGCCTCGGCAACATGACGCTTCGCTACGTCAAGATCCTGCGCGATGGGAGTTTGATCGACGAGGCGGTCCTCGATACACGA
>JBMUAP010000618.1:0-2224 GCA_049454155.1 Blastocatellia bacterium | reverse complement strand
CGCTCCCGAGCCGCATCGAGGGCACATTGAGCTTGCTGATCCCCTCCGGGGTCGCCCGGTACGACTCCGTCGCCCGGATGTGCACCTCGTACTGTTCGCCCAGCTCGTTGTAGGTCGAGACTTGGTCTCCCCCCACCAACAGCCGCAGACTCTGCGCGATATCCCCGACGCTGACCCCAAGATCGGCAGCCCGCGAACGGTCAATCTGCGCCCGCAGCTCCGGCTTGCCAAAGATCAGCGAGCTGTCGGCGTCGACCACCCCGGGCATCGCCCGCAACTTCGCCAACAGCGCCTGTGAGTACTGGTTGAGCCGCTCGAGATCCGGCCCCTGTACCATGAAAGCGATCGCCGCATTCTGCCGGCTGCTGCCCCCGATCGCCGCGATCGTCGAGACCACCGGGCGCAGGTTGAGTGACTCATACTGCGGCAGCACCCGCTCCCGCACCATCTGCATGACCTCGAATTGCGAGATCGAGCGACCCTCGAGCGGCGTCATCCGGGTGTAGATCTTCGCCTCGTTCGGCGTCTGCTGCGGATCGTCCCCAATCGTCGTCAACGTGTAATCGATATGGGGCAGCCGTCGAATGTCCGCCGCGACTCGCTGCGCGATCTCGAGGGTCGACTGCAGCGAAGTTCCCTCGGCCGCCCGCACCGCAACTTCGAACTCGTCCTGGTCATCCTCCGGGAAGAAGTCCTTCCCGACCCCGATCAAGAGAGGAATCGTCGAGAGAAAGACCACCACACAGAGTGAGACCACGACCCACCGGTGGCGCAGCGAGAGCCGCAGCAGCACCGCGTAGAGGTGATCGAGCTGCCGCATCAGCCAGCTCTGCTTCTCGTGGCTCGCGTCACCCTCCCGGCTCCCGGCGGCGGGCGCACCCTCTTCCTCCTTGCGCTTGAGACGCCGGAGCAAGCGCGCACTCATCATCGGTGTCAAAGTGAAGCTGACCAGCAACGAGACCATGATCGAGAAGGCCATCGTCAGGGCGATGCTCTTGAAGAAACGGCCGGCAACGCTCGACATAAACGCGACAGGGAGAAAGATCACCACCAGCGAGAGCGTCGTCGCCATGACGGCCAACCCGATCTCCCGTGTCCCCTCGATCGCCGCCTCAAACGGTGAGAAGCCCTTTTCTTCAATGTAGCGGAAGACGTTCTCCAGGACGACGATCGCATCGTCAATGACAATCCCTACCGCCAGCGTCAACCCCAACATCGACGGTCCATTGAGCGTGATGTCGGCCCACTCCATCGCCGCGAAGGTCGAGATGAGCGAGGTCGGAATCGCCACCGCGGCGATCAAGGTCGCCCGCACGTTCTGCATGAAGATCAGCACCACCAGGGCCGCCAACAAGGACCCCAGGATCAGGTGCTCCCGGATCGTGTGGAAGGAGGCGAGGATGAAGACCGATTGATCCCGGACGATTCGAACCTCAAACCCCGCCGGCGTCGCCCCCTTGAGCTGGTCGAGCCGCTCCTTGATCGCGTTGACGACATCGACCGTGTTGGTTCCAGATTGCCGCCGCACCTGAAGCAGAAGCGCCGGTGTATCGTTGATCCGCCCAATACTCAGTTCATCCTCGATCCCGTCCTCGGCATAGCCCAGATCGGAGATGCGGATCGGATACCCCTGCCGGGTCGTCACGACAATGTCGTTGAAGGCCTCGACCGACGGCAACCGGCCGAGTGTCCGCAGGGTCAGAAACCGCTCCGGCTGGTCGATCCGCCCGCCCGGGACTTCGAGGTTCTGCATCTGCAGCGCCTGCGTCACCTGGGCCACCGTCAAGTTGTAGGCTCGCAACTGGTCCCCATCCAGCTTGACGTTGACCTGCCGCTTCCGGCCCCCGACCATCTGCACCTGCCCGACCCCACTGATCGACTCGATCTGCCGCCGCAAGACCTTGTCGGCAAACTCCGTCGTTTCGCGAATCGAGCGGTTCGAGGCCAGCGCGATCGTCATGATCGGTGCCGAATCCGGATCGAACTTCTGGACCACCGGCTGCTCGATGTTCTTGGGAAGGAAAGGAAGGGCAGTGTTGAGCTTGTCCCGGACATCCTGCGCCGCCGCGTCGAGATCCCGCTCGAGGTCGAAACTGATGATCACCAGCGAGACCCCTTCCGACGAGGTCGAGCGCAGCTCCTCGATCCCGCTGATCGTGTTGAGCGACTCCTCGATCTTGTCGGTGATCTCGGTCTCGATCTCCTGTGGACCGGCTCCGGGCAG
>JBMUAP010000617.1:0-2231 GCA_049454155.1 Blastocatellia bacterium | reverse complement strand
CGCTGTATTTGCGCGAGCGAATGACGCGGGGCGGCGCGGGAGCCGGCTTGACGGGCGGCTCCGGACTCGGCGCAACCTGACTGGTCGGCAGCGCCTGCTGCTTCCGGTCGATCCGCTTGCCTTTGACCTTCATCGCCTGGCTCCGGATCTTCTCGATCGCCTGGGTTGCCGAGGCATACATATCGGTCGTGTCCGCCTTGCTGGTCAGGGCCCGATCCATCCAGTGCACCACCACCTCGGCGACGTGCCGATGGTGCTTCTCCACGCTCAGAATGACGTGCGCCCGCACCGCCTCTCCGAGGATCGGATCGGTCTTTTTGAACTGCGCTCCAATGTGCTTTCGGATGGCCGGCGAGACGGTAAAATTGCGTCCGGTATATTCAATTTTCATACAAGCTCCAGAAAAAATTCCCCAATGATCGGCTCAAATTCAATGGGCCATCGATCGCCTCCCACCCCCGCAGGACTTGAGACCCGGGAGCGAGATTAGACGACTTGGCGTCGCTCGCGGGATCCGGGAATTTTCATCTGATCGCGATATTTGGCAACCGTGCGACGGGAGAGCTTCTGCCCTTCATCTGCCAGCCGGTCGGCGATCTGATCGTCGGTCAAGGGTTGGCGGGAATCTTCCACCTCGATCATCTTCTTGATCTTCAGTTTGATGATCCGGGTCGAGACCTCTTCCCCATCGTCATTGGTCATTCCCTCCGTAAAAAAGCGGCGCAGCTCAATGACTCCCTGCGGGGTATGGGCATACTTCCCATTGACCACCCGGGAGACCGTCGAGAGGTGCATCCCGATATCCTCCGAGATATCCTTGAGCATCATCGGCTTGATGTATTCGACCCCATTATCGAGGAAGTCGCGTTGTCGTTCGACAATCCGCTCGCAGACTTTGTAGATGGTCTGCTTGCGATGCTCGATGTTCTTGAGCAGGTCGACGGCAGAGCGAAACCGATCCTTGATGTAGTCGCGGGTCTCCTTGGAGGTCTCCTTGTTCTCCATCATCTGGCGATATTGACGGTTGATGCGGAGTTGGGGGAGGCCGTCGTCATTGAAACGAATCAGGTAGTCGTCGTCGATCTTCTCGATGTGAACTTCCGGCTCGATGTACTGAGCTTGGCGAGAAGCGTATTTACGACCGGGATGGGGATCGAGTGTGCGGATCACCTTCAGCTCGTCGAGAAGGAGATCGACAGGAATTCCAAGTTCCCGCGCCACTTCGGGAAGTTTATGGTTGACCAGCTTGGGAAAGTAGTCGCGGATGAGGCGGGCAGCCAAACGATCTCCCATCCCGTGCGCTTCAAGCTGAAGAATCAGACACTCCGGAAGGTCCCGCGCGGCGATGCCGGTGGGGTCGAACTGTTGGACGATGCGCAGGGCCTCTTCGACGATGGCGTCTGGCCAGGGGCCCAGCGCGGCCACCTCGTCGAGCGTGGTACCCAGGAGAAACCCATCATCATTCAAATTGCCAATGATCGCCTCGGCCGCCTCGCGAACTTGGGGACGCGTCAAGGTCAGACGAAGCTGCCAATGGAGATAGTCGGCGAGACTCTGCTCGGAGGAGAGAAACTGCTCGAAGGAGGGAGCGTCCTTGACCTCTGTCTCGCGTGTCCGGTATCCAGGGTCGAGGTACTCTTCAAAAGTGGAGCCAAAATCGATCTCCGGGAAGGGGTCACGCTCCCCAATCTCGAGTTCGCGATGCTCTCCCCCATCAAGGGGCTGAGCGGCGAGTGAGTCCACGGGGGAGGCAGATTCGAGAGGTGGACGGTCTGAAGAATCGAAAGAGCCATCGGAAGAGGGGAGCGCCGCTCCCGCGCCCAGCGGATCAGCGAAGTGGTCTCTCCAATCGGCGTGCAGGTCGGCTGGCGCGTTCTCTCCCGGCCCGTCAAAGGAGGGGAGACGGCTTTCAGTGTAGTCGATATTGGCCAGATCGGGCGGAATCGAACTCTCCTCGGGAGCAGTCTCCTCGAGGACTGGGTTCTGATTCAACTGCTCGGCGACCAGTTCACTCAGTTCCAGCTTGTTCATCTGCAGCATCTCGATCCGTTGGCGCAACTGGGGGGTGAGGACCAGGCGCTGGGCAAGATGCGTACTGAGAGTCGGTTTCATGGACATAGAACGTAACTACTCACGGCATTGACGAACTTCCAGGTATCCTGCGGTCTAATGATGACAACCCAAGCTGACCCAAGTTTGTCGTTCGTTGGCCAGTCCAGTTTCTCAATCTT
>JBMUAP010000616.1:0-2232 GCA_049454155.1 Blastocatellia bacterium | reverse complement strand
GTGGATTCTGGGGGGGCTTGGCACCTCTTCACAGTCAGCGGAGGCAAGAGGGATCAATCGTAGCGCAGGGCGCGGATCGGATCGATGCGGGCAGCGCGCAGCGCGGGATAGAGGGCGGCGAGAAGGCTGATCAGGACGGCGAAGACGAGGGCACCTCCCCAGAGGTACCAGGGGATCGAGAAGAATTCGACCTGCCGGATGGTGCCGTCGACCTGCTGGGCGATCCAACGATTGGCGAGGAGGTTGGCGACACGGTCGATCGTCCAGCCACTGGCGAGCCCGAGCAGGCCGCCGGCGGTGCCGATCAGTCCGGCCTCAAGCAGGAAGATGCGCATGATCTCGCCATCGGTGCCGCCAATCGCCTTCATGAGGCCGATCTCGCGCGTGCGTTCCCGGATCGACATGATCATGGTGTTGGAGATCCCGAACGAGGCGACGAGGAGCGCGAGGCCCCCGATCAGCGCCAGGCTGGCATTGATGATCAGGAAGACCCGTTTGATCTCGTCGAGGCGATTGCCGAGGCTGAGATAACGAAAACCGAGGCGACGGATCTCGTTCTGGACCGCCTCGACCTGCGCGAGGTCGGCGACTCTCACCTCGGCGCTGCCATAGCCGGAACGGCCAGTGAGCATCTCCGCCATCTCCTGGAGCGGATCGCGCGGCCGCTCCGCAAGGCGGTTGACGATCGGCAGCGGAAGATAGACCAGTTGACTCCCGGCAAAGGGAAGGTCGACTCCCTCGGCGGTTGGCAGCACCCCGACGATGGTGAACTCCTCCCGGGCGAGCCGATCGAGGGCCTCGCCCTCCGTCGGAGCCGCCTCTCCGCGCGGGGGCATCCGGGCGCTGAAGTCGAACTCGCCTCCCGAAGGGGCCTCGTCGAGGGGGAGAGTCAGGATGGTCAGGGTCTGGCCGATCACGGCCTGGGCAAGCCGTTGACGCTCGGCGAGGCTCTGCTCGGGCGGCGCAACGAAGGGACCGCGGCGCTCAGCCGGAGCACCATTCCCCGTCCGCGCCCGGAGGCGTCGCAGAAACCGCTCAGTGACGATCGCCTCCCGGGCCTCCTCACTCGAAAAGTGGCGACCGGCGAGCCGCTCTTCAAAGCGGGGGTTGGCGGTGATATTGATCGGGGCTGCCCCCATGCCGATCCGGCGCGTCTTCTCCTCGAAACGGATGTACCCCTCGAAGCGGATCTGCGGGTGGACATCGCGGACGCCGGGCACGCTTCGCAAGCGCTCCAATGCCTCGTCATCAAGGACCGGCGGCGGAGCCGCCGAGGTCCCGTTGGCAGTGCGCTCCTCGCGTGGCTCATCCGAGGCGGAGAGAAAGGTGTCGGCGGCCGGTCCCAGAACGGTGATCGTCGTGAAGAAGTCGATGCGGGTGAAGGCGTCGCGAAGCAGGTTCTCCTGCAGCCCAATCCCGAAACTGACCATTGTCACCACCGCCCCGACACCGACGACGACGCCGATGGTCGTCAAGGCGGTGCGCAATTTGGCTTGGCGGAGATTGCGCCAGGCGAGAGCCAAGAGATCGAAGAACTTCATCGCGGCTCCCCTTCCGGGACGACCTCGCCATCCCGCAATCGGATGATGCGGGAGGCATAGGCGGACGCCAGCGCTTCGTCGTGGGTGACGAGCAGGACGGCCATCTTCTCCTCCCGGCACAGCGTCGCCAGCAGATCGAGGATGTCGGCCGCGCGTCGACTATCGAGGTTGCCGGTCGGCTCATCGGCCAACAGGACTTTGGGGCGATTGGCGAGGGCGCGCGCGATCGAGACCCGTTGCTGCTCTCCCCCGGAGAGTTCCGAGGGAAGATGGTCGAGACGATGCGAGAGCCCGACCCGATCGAGCAGCTCCGCCGCGCGCTGGTAGCGGTCCCGTCGCGACATCCCTCCAAAGGCGAGGGCGATCATGACGTTCTCGCGGGCAGTCATCGTCGGAAGCAGGTGAAAGCTCTGGAAGATCATCCCGACGCTCGTTCGCCGGTAGGCCGCCATTTCGCGCGAGGTGAGCGGCGCCAAGCTCCGCCCATCGAAGAGGATTTCCCCGCTGGTGGGGCGGTCGAGCCCCCCGAGCAGGTGGAGCAGGGTCGACTTGCCAGAGCCGCTCGTGCCGAGGATCGCGACGAACTCACCCGGCTCGATCGAGACCGAGATACCAGACAAGGCGCGGACTGTCTCCGCCTTCATCCGGTACTCTCGCGTGACGTTCCTCACCTCCAAGATCGCCATGTCTG
>JBMUAP010000615.1:0-2237 GCA_049454155.1 Blastocatellia bacterium | reverse complement strand
TCCTGAGCGGCTAAATTGCCCACAGGCGATGCTGAGCGATCAATTCAGACAGGCGGCGGAGGCAAAAGACTTCTCGAAGATGGAGGACCTCTTCGCCGAGGATGTCGTGTTTCGCAGCCCGGTCGTATTCAAGCCCTACGAGGGTCGAGAGGCGCTCGCATTGCTCCTCTCGACGGTCGCGCAGGTCTTCGAGGACTTCCGGTACACGGATCAGGTGGAGACCGGGTATTCGGCGGTCCTCGTCTTCGAGGCGAGGGTCGGGGAGCGTGAGATCCAAGGCGCAGACTTCCTCTATTTCGATCAGGCCGGGCAGGTAGAGGAGATGATGGTGATGGTGCGTCCGCTCAGCGGAGCAATGGCCTTGGCGGATGCGATGAAGGCGCGGCTGGAGGCTGCGGGCGTCATCTGACCCGACGATTCGGGAGACCTGGATCTTGCATGATTACTTCTAGTCGGTCAGGCATTTCCGTTTAGCATTGAAGGCGAAATGGCTGTAGACCAAACAAGTCTCGATCGGATCAGGAACGCCTCTTTCCCGACCGTGCGTCGGGGATATGACAAGGGAGAGGTCGAACGATTCCTCACCAAGCTCGCCGATTGGCTCGAGACTGGCGCAGGTGACGAATCGCGCACTGATGCCGTGAAGCGCGAATTGGAGCGGATTGGTCAGCGAACCTCCGCAATCCTCGCTCAGGCTGAGGACAGCGCCAGCCAGATACGTCGGGAGGCGGAGACTGAAGCGGCCGACCTGCTCACAAGCGCCAAGCGCGAATCGGAAGGCCTCCTTGCGAAGGCGAAGAAGACCTCGGGAGATGCCGCGAAGAAGGCAGAGCAGCTCCTGTCCGAGAGCAAGAAGAAGGCCGAAACCGAAGCCAAGGCTCTGATCGAGAAGGCGAAGACCGAGGCTGACGGGATCCTGGACGATGCCGCGCGCCGGAAAAGCGATATCGAATCCGTGATCGACGATCTCTACGAGAGGCGTGATGAGACGGTCGCGGATCTCGAGACCCTTGCCTCCAAGCTCGTCGAGGCTGCTAAGCAACACGCTGGCGATGACGGTTCTGCGGCCAAGTCGAAGGTTGGCTCTGGCAAACAGAAGGCCTCCGCCAAGTCCAAGTCCTGAGCGGCCGGTTCGAGATGGACGATATCCGGGGTGCTTCCGAGGCGGCTATCGGTGGCGGTCCTGCGCATCATCGGGAGAAGGTCGCCGGACAGGGGAAGCTGCAGGTTCGGGAGCGGATCTCCACGCTCCTCGACGACGGGAGTTTCTCCGAGTCGTCGTTGCTCGCCAACTGGGACCAGGAAGGACTCGGTGCGGATGGCGTGGTCTGTGGCCTCGGAAAGATCGGCGGCCGCACTGTCGCGGTGGTGGCCAACGATCCTGCCGTGAAGGCCGGGTCGTGGGGAGCGAAGACGGTAGAGAAGATCCTCAGGACGCAGGAGGACGCGATGCGCCTACAGGTTCCGATCATCTATCTGGTCGATTCCGCTGGAGCCCGGATCACCGACCAGGTCGAGATGTTCCCCGGTCGACGTGGCGCGGGCAGGATCTTCCGAAATCAGGTGCGGATGTCCGGACAGATTCCTCAGATCTGTCTCCTGCTGGGGCCGAGCGCTGCTGGCGGTGCCTACATTCCCGCGTTCTGCGACGTCGTGGTGATGCATGAGAGCAACGCGGCGATGTATCTCGGTTCCCCGCGGATGGCTGAGATGGTGATCGGAGAGCAGGTCAGCCTCGAGGAGATGGGCGGAGCGAGGATGCACACGACGGTATCCGGTTGCGGTCACTTCCTCGTCTCGAGCGACGAAGAGGCCGTCTCGCTCGCGAAGCGATACCTCACCTACATGCCGCAGAACTGGCAGGGAGAGCCACCTGCGGCACCCCCGGCAGAGCCGTCGGCTGGCTCAGCTCCGTCGGAGATCATCCCGGATGACGAGAAGACTCCATTCGACATCAGGGAGCTGATCGAAGCGCTGGTGGACGCCGATTCCTTCCTCGAGGTCCAGGAGGGCTGGGCGGGTGAGATCGTAGTGGGGCTTGCGCGACTCGACGGGAAGGTGACGGGTGTCGTCGCCAATCAGCCGAAGGTCAAGGGAGGCGTTCTCTTCGTCGATTCTGCAGACAAGGCTGCGCGGTTCATCGAGACTTGCGATGCCTTCAATCTCCCACTGCTCTTCCTCGCCGACGTTCCCGGGTTCATGATCGGCAAGGAGGTGGAGCGTCAAGGGATCATCAG
>JBMUAP010000614.1:0-2189 GCA_049454155.1 Blastocatellia bacterium | reverse complement strand
AAGGCGCGCGTCTTCGCATCGAACCGGCGCTCGAGATACTCGTAGGCGGTAAAGACCCGCGCCCGGTAGAAGAAGGGTACGACCGTCACCGAGAGCACGACCATCGCCAGCGGCAGACCAAAGTAGAACTGGACGAACCGCATTCCATTGGCATAGGCCTGCCCCGTCGTTCCGACCAGCGTGATGGCCGAGAGCTGTGTCGCCATGACGGAGAGGCCGACAGCCCACCACGGCAAGCTCCGGTTGGCCAGAAAATAGCCCTCGATCTCGTGGCTCTTCTTGGTCAGGCGCAGTCCGTCATAGACGATGAAGATCAGATAGGCGGCGATGATGGCCCAGTCCAGCCAATGCATGGGGAGACTCCCTCTTCGGTTACCGGTCAGATAGTCGGACAGCGGCGGGGGCACTTCGGTCACTCCCGCCGAGAGATCTTCCCAGCTTAGGAAAACTGCCGGGAGAAGAGCCAGAGCACCAGGATCAGAAAGGCCGTGTAGAGGATCACGCCCAGGTAAACCCGGTTCCAGTATGGATACTCCGGAGGAGTGGAAGGCGGTGGTGGCTCGGTCATGGGTGAATCCTCGCGAGAGTCGAGAGCAATCGCTGATGAATCGATGGAATACGAGCAGCGTGCTCCGGCTTGAGAAGTACGCTGCGAAAGATGGTCGCCGCGGGTGCGTCCCATTCAAGCCCGTGCTCCGGCCCAAAGAGGGCCGGGCTGGCTTGGAAGAGCGCAAGATAGACCGGTTCGTGCGGATCGGTCATCAGCGCGTCGAAGGTCGCCCGGACGAGGCGGCTCACGTCGGAAGCACGAGATCCCTGGACCACGGGGTAGAAGGTCACCACGTCGAGTTCGGGAGGGGAGAGCAGTTGCAACCGATCTGCCTGCCCAATCCGGGCTGCCCAGTCGACCGCCGCCTCGCGCGTTCGTCGCAGCACCGCTCCAAGCCCCCCGGTTCCGTTCTCACCCAAGGGGCCAAGGGGGAAGGCTTGCAATGTCGCCCAGAAGGCGGCAGCGGCGGCACCGGGCCGGGAGCACTCGAGGCTGATCTCCCCGAGATGAAGATCCGACGAAGTGAAATAGGTGTAGGGGGAATCGTGGCGGTAGAAACGACCGACCGCCGGATCCCGAAAGAGGACCGAGCCACACCCGTATGGCTGGAGGCCATGCTTGTGCGGATCGACGACGACACTGTCCGAGGCCTCGATCGCGCGCAGGGCGGCGGCGGTGCGCGGGGAGAGAGGGCCGTCCGGACTGGCCAACAGTCGAAAGAAGCCCCCATAAGCGGCATCGACGTGCACCCGGAAAGGATACTCCCGCTGCAGCCCCATCGCCTCGTCGATCGGATCGACCGCACCGGTGGCAGTCGTCCCGGCCGTCATGACCACGGTGCCAATCCGGCCCCCCCGCAACTTCTCGCGCAGGTCGTCGAGGTCCATCCGGCCTTCCGTGCTGGTCGCAATCTCAACTGTCTCGACCCCCAGTACCTGCCCCATTCGACGATGCGTGTAGTGGGCTTCCCGTGAAAACGCAATCGCCTTTCCAGGGGCCAACTCCCGTGCCACCCAGAGCGCTTCGAGATTGGCAATCGTCCCGCTCGAGGTCAAATGGCCCAGGGACTGGTTGTATCCAAAGAGGCCGGCCAGCGCGGCGACGACCTCTTTCTCCATTTGGGCAGTCGCCGGCCCTCCGTCAAGGGCGTGATTGTTCGGATTGATCCGTTGCGTCAGAAAGTAGGCGAGCAGGGCAATTTCGTGCGGCGGCTTGATCATCTGCCCGGCATAGTCTGGATGCCAGAAGGGATAGTTCTCCTCGAGGCGGAGGATCAGCCGATCGAGAATCTCCCGCACCGTCGCATCAGAGAGGACCAGACTTTCATCTGGCTGCCACGCCGGCCAACGGGATTGCCACTGGTCCTGTCGGGCCAGTCCCTCTTGGAGAAATGCCACCAGTCGTTCGGATTGGTTCATGGCGGTCCACACCTCTCGCGGTACGAAGCCACGGCGGTCTCAGACGACCTCCGGATCGCCCACTTCCTCCATGGTCCGTAGGGTCACGTCAGTGAAGAGTTCGATCAGAGGCTGGGTCAACATCCGAAAGGCGGCCTCGAGGGCTTGATCGAACTGGGCCGTGACCTCCGGGTCTCCGGGATCGACAATCAGGGGAGGCAAGCCCGCCCGTTGCGTGTAGA
>JBMUAP010000613.1:0-2240 GCA_049454155.1 Blastocatellia bacterium | reverse complement strand
CGCAAGTCCGAGGCGACGCGCGGTCCGATGATGTAACCGACCCCGAGCAGCTCCGGTGAGATCTCCGCCGCGACCCGCGCCCCTTGAAACCAGCTCAAGACCTTCGCTGGAATCTCCTTCCAGAATTTGAAGCCGGCCATGAGGAACTTGTAGACCAGCCCGACCCCAAAGCCGAGAAAGACGGTCCGTGCGTCGCTGCCCCCCTTCTCCCCGACGATCAGCACCTCGGCGCAGGCCGTTCCTTCCGGGTAGGGCAGGGTCCCGTGCTCCTTGACGATCAGCGAGCGGCGCAACGGGATCATCAGCAGCACCCCGAGCAGCCCACCCGCCGCCGCGATCAACGACGTCCGTGTGATGTCAAGGTCGAGCCCGAGGATGAGCAGCGCCGGAATCGTGAAGACGATCCCCGCGGCGATCGATTCCGCTGCCGAACCGGTCGTCTGGACGATGTTGTTCTCGAGAATCGTCGACCGTCCGAGCAGCCGCAGCACCGTGATCGAGAGCACCGCGATCGGTATCGACGCACTCACCGTCAACCCTACCTTGAGCCCCAGATAGACCGTCGAGGCCCCAAAGATGATCCCGAAGATGGCCCCGAGGATCACCGCCCGCGGCGTGAACTCGGCGATGCTCGCACTTGGGGCAATGTAGGGATCCGGGGCGTGCCCCCCACGAGTGGTTCCGCTCGCGGAATGAACGTCAGTCGCCATGCAGCCTCCTTCCGGATCGACAGGCGATCTTGCCTGCCGCCGTACTCTGGCGAGGTGCCTCCGGCGGCCCTCCTCGCGATTCCTCTGCCTCTTCGGGTTGTCCGGTGGTCTCCCGGAATGTCCTGATCCCGCTCCCTGGATCGGAAGCAGTTCTTGATACCGCGACACTGTCGTACGTGCGGGCGGGGAGGTCTGGCCCTCCCGCTACTCTTCAGAACCGGTTGACAGGGGGCCAAGAGCTACCGCTGTCACCGCCCCTTCGAAGGCCGCCAGGAGATGCTCCAAGGCATCTTTCTCGACCTGTTCCTCGGCACCAGGAAGGTCGAGTACGCAGACCGTGCACCCCGTTCGACAGCAGAGCGATCCCGCGTTGGCTTCCAGCACGGGGGCTACGGGAGGCACTGGGCTCTCCGGGACGGGCAATTCTGCTGACCTCCCATCCCCCCGCGGCTCTGCCACCGGTTCCTTTTGACAGCCCTCGTCGAGGATGTCCAGCACGCACACTGCGCAGCCAGACCCGCAACAGGCCGGTCCCCAATCCTCCAAGGTCTTTCTCTCCTCTTGAAATGGCTCGATTGCCGAGCGGCACTATATGAAATCCCTGGTTCCACTGTCAATTGACGCTTCTTTCCCCCTCTCTTCGCTCCGACACGTCGCTGTGGTACACTCCGGAATTCGTGGAGCAGATCGGGTGATCGCTGCCCGTTTCGCTTCCCGTCAGGGAAGCGGGCCGGGTAGAGGAAAGTCCGAACACCATAGGACAGCAGGCTGGCTAACGGCCAGGCGGGGCGACCCGACGGAAGAGTGCAACAGAGAAGAGACAGCCCTACCCCCTCGCACCTCGTGTGCCAGGGGCGGGCGATGGTGAAACGGTGAGGTAAAGGCATCACCAGCGAGTGTGGCGACATACTCGGCTAGGCAAACCCCCTGCGGTGCAAGACCAAATAGGGAGGCGGTCCCCACGCTGGTCCGGCTCAACTCCGGTGGCCCCCCTTCGACCCCGGTCGAAGCGGCCCCGGAACCGTCTCCGGGTAGGTCGCACGAGCGGTCCAGTAATGGCCCGCCCAGATGAATGATTACCCAGGGCGCCCGACTCGTCGCGCGCCTGGACAGAATTCGGCTTATAGATTCGCTCCACGAATCTTGTAAGAGGATTCGCTCCACGAATCTTGTAAGAGGATTCGCTCCACGAATCTTGTAAAGCTTAGAGATGATTGCACCACCGAGCCACAGAGGTCACAGAGAAGAATTTGAAAGAGTGGGAGCGCGTGAGATCAGATCCACCGCTGAGAGGGTCGGGTCAACAAGCAATCAACGCCAGAAGTGAAGACGTCGTTGCACGACCAAGACACAGAGATCACGGAGAAGAAGATCGGGTCCCTTGGAGTTGATCGATGCCGTGAGGAGTTACACTGCGAGAGTCATGCCAATGGGTACGTGAATCTCGTCACCGTAAGATTCCGGGAAGGCACTCCTTCCACTGGAGTTTGGACATTTCGTTCCAAAAAGGGGGCATTTCCACCAGCGCCC
>JBMUAP010000612.1:0-2242 GCA_049454155.1 Blastocatellia bacterium | reverse complement strand
CCCGGAAGGCGACCTCCGCGCTGCTCGTCGGGTTCGCGTCGAGCCGCTCGATCGCCTGAACGACTAGTGGGGGCAGCACGATCGTGTAGGCCTGACCGGTAAACGGCAGGTTGGTGATTGGCCCATCGGCCGTCACGCCGCCGTCATTGACCATCGTCAGGCCGATCGTCCCGACCCCCGTTCCCCTCGCCACCCGCACCGTCCAAACGGCACCGCCTCCCGTGACGGTCTCGATCGACGCCCCCGTCAGCCCCGCCACCGCCAGCGCGAAGTTGCCCGGACTCAGCCCACTGACCCCTCGCAGGAAGGTCACCCGGAAGGCGACCTCCGCGCTGCTCGTCGGGTTCGCGTCGAGCCGCTCGATCGCTTGGACAATGATGGGGGTCACCGTCGGACCGACGACTGGCAGACCAATCACCCCGGCTCCATCCAGATCAGCCAAGCCAGTGGAATTGACCAGATCGAGCCGCAGCGTGCCGATCCCGCTGCCGGCGAGGACTGTGACCATCCGGGTCGCACCTGTTCCACTGACACTGCTGATCGAAGAACCGACCAACCCGCTGGGGACCAGCGAGAAATTGCTCGGTGATCCTCCAGTCATCCCCTCACTGAAGGTCACCTGAAATCGAAGGCTCGCCGTCACGGCTGGATCCAGTCCGACGTCGATCACGGAGAGCACGCTCGGTGGCGTATTGTTCCGTAATGGGAAGAGCGCAGTCCCGATCGCCCCTCGCGTTCCCGCAACCACTTGATACCCCCCCTCGACCGTCCCCGCGACGATCGGCCCAGTCGAGCCGATTCCTCCCCCGATCGGCCCCTCAATAGAGGTTGGCCCAGCAATCGTGGCGACGCCACCCGCTCCCGGATCTGGCGCGACAAAAAGTACCCGGCCACCATTGACCGGCTCTCCGGCGCTCAGTGGCGTCACCACCACCGTCAGCGGCTGCGCAAAGGTACTTCCCAAGGGCGCCACTTGGCCCGCTCCTCCGGCCACCGCCAGACTGAACCCCGCCGACTCGAAGGCCCCAGCATCGGACGCACCGACCCTCGCCCTCCCTCGCTGATCCTGAGCAGCGACCGTGCCTCCGACATCGAGTGCCGGGCTACCCGGCAAGAGCGCCCTCGTCGGCGTCGGTCCTCCGTACATCCCGAGGACGGCGAGACGAGGATCGGTCATCGTCTGGTCCCCTGTCGCCGTCAAATACCCTCCCCCGCCATCATCGGCAAGGTTGTAGCCCGCCGAGACGATCGTGTTGGTCCCCGTCACCGCCAAGCTCCCCCCCGTATTTTCCGCCAGGATCGTGCTGGCAAGTGAGACGACCATTCCGCCGTTACCTCCCAGCACCACCCCCTGACCGCCATTCCCGGCGATCGTCGCGCTGCGGATCGTGGCGCTACTGCCCGCCACCGCCAAGCCCACCCGGACCCCATGGCGACTGTTCCCGCTGATGGTCGAGTTCTCGATCGTCAGTGTCGTCGCGACCCCCAACGTGTCGAAGGCGACCGCCGCGCCGCTCGGGCTGGTGTTCGTGTTCCCGCTAAAGGTGCATCCGACGAGGGTGGCATTGGCCAACCCGACATAGATCGCCGCTCCATCCGCAGCCGTATTGCCCGTCAAGTGGCAGTCGCGCAAAATCAGATTGCTGAGCAGGTTGTAGACCGCTCCACCCGCGGTGCTGCTCCCATCCGCAATCGTCATCCCCCGTATCTCCAGGTCGAGCACAGCCAGCAGAGTTGGCACACTCTCAAAAATCCGATAGGAGCCGCCGGATTGTCGACGAATCGTCAAACGATCTGCGCCCGGCCCGGCCAGGACAAGGCTCGTCAAACCGTTGATGTTGTTGATAATCGGCAAGGGCGCGGTCAGTTCGATCGTTCCGGTCGCGACAATCTCGATCGTCTGCGCTGCGACGCCGAGTGCAATCGCCTCCTGGAGCGCCGCGCGCAAAGTGCAGCCTCCGCCAGCCGCTTGGCAAAGACCGTCTCCCGGAATCAGATCCGGCTCGTCGGTCACCCGGTCGACCTGGTGTGCCGCCCAGTAGACCGCCGCCTTCCCTGCCCCGTGCTCCCGTGCCTCTCCGGTCGGGAAGAGATCGAAGCCCCCCCTCCGCACCAGCCCCACCAGCCCCCATAACACCAACCCACAGACTGCCTTGACCCGCCAACCCTGTCCTCTTGCCTCTCTCTGCCTCCCCATCCTGCCTCCTCTCCTCCCGCCTGCCGAACGTGCCGTTCGCGCAGG
>JBMUAP010000611.1:0-2244 GCA_049454155.1 Blastocatellia bacterium | reverse complement strand
CTTTGCCCCGCCACGGAGGGAGGCAGCACCTGCGCTCGACGAGGCCGGGCCTCTTCGAGCAGGTTGCCGTCGCGGTCGACGACCCGCACAATCCGGCTCGGCTCGACCCAGCGGCCCTGGTTAGGGAAGACAGCGTAGGCGGCGACCATGTCGAGAAGGGGCTCTTCCGTGGCCCCGAGCGCAGAGGGCAGAAAGGGAGCCATCGGATTCGAAAGCTTGAGCCGCGTCACCAAATCGCCGGCATTCTTGACTCCGACCTCGTCGAGAATGCGCACAGCGGGGATGTTGCGGGAGAGGGCCAGCGCTTGACGGAGGGAGATCGGCCCGAGGTAGGTGTTGTCGTAGTTATGAGGGCTCCAGTTCCAGCGCTGGAAGGGCACGTCGTCGACGATATCGTCCGGCTGCATCCCCTGTTCGAGTGCTGCCGCATAGATGAACGGCTTGAAGACCGATCCAGTCTGGCGGTTCGCCTGGGTCGCGTGGTTGAACTTGGTGGTGGCAAAGTCGTACCCACCGACAAGAGCCCGTATCTGACCTGTCCGCACATCGAGCAGGACCAGCGCCGCCTGGACATCTGGCTGGGGCTCGAACGTCACCTCGACCCGCTGGTTGGCAACATCGACGGATCGAATCCGGAAGGGAGCCAAGTCGCCGCGCTGGAAGATCGCCGCGGGGGCGCGGCCGGCGATGCGGGTCTCATCCGCTGTCACGGTCGCGCGGTAGCGACCAAACGAGACGATCGCCCCCCGATCCGTGACCTCCCGGACGAGCCCCATGACGATCTCTTCGATTGCGGGTGCCGCGCTGCTCCACGAGGCGTGCCGGTAGCCATCCAAGCGGGCCAGAGCCGCCTCCGACTCGCGGCTTCGGGCGAGCTTGGCAGCTTTCCCGGCTCCGGCCCCAGCTCGAACTTTGCCGGTCAGAATATTCTCGAAGCGGAACCGCCAGCCGTGACGGCGCTGGTACTGTTGGGCCCCCCAACGGACGGCCTTGACGGCAGAGATCTGGGCCTCTTCATCAAGGGAGGTATAGACATTGAGCCCCGCGCGATAGACATCCATCGCGTCCTGCGAGTGCTTCTCGACGAGAAGACGCTGCAGCTCCTGGCGAACCTCCTCAAGGAAATAGGCGTGGGGAGAGCGATCGTTTCGGCCTCGCTGATCATCTGGATCGAGGTCGAGCGGCAAGGCTTTGGCGGCCTGCGCCTCCGCCGCCGAGAGGAAGCCGGCCTGCACCATCGATTGGAGGACGAGGTTGCGCCGGTCCCGGGCCGCTTTCGGTCGCAGAAGGGGGGAGTAGACTTGGGTCCCCTTGGGAATGGCGGCCAGCAAGGCGTATTGATGGAGCTTCAGCTCGCGCAGGGGCTTGCGAAAATAGTAGTTGGCCGCCGCTTCAAATCCATAGGCCCCTCCGCCAAGGAAGATCTGATTGCAGTACATCGTGAGGATCTGTTCCTTGGTGTAGACCCGCTCGATCTGGAGCGCGAACATGGCCTCTTTGATCTTCCGGATGTAGGTCTTCTCGGGGCGGAGAAAGAGGACCCGGGCGAGCTGTTGCGTCAGAGTCGAAGCCCCCTGGGCACGGCGCCCCTGAATGATATTCTGGATCATCGAGCCGACGATGCGGACGGGATCAAGCCCGAGATGCTCGTAGAAGCGGGTGTCCTCGATCGCCAGAATCGCCTGCTGGAGCTGCTGAGGAATCTCTGTGTACTCGATCGGGATGCGGCGTTCGAGCGAGAGCTCCCCGATCAGGTTGCCATTGCTGGCATAGACGCGGGTAATCTCTGGAGGGCGGTAATCAGCAAGGGCGTCGACTTCGACTGCAAAACTGGTCAGGGAGGCGAAGGAGACCAAGACCAAACCGGTCATCGCCCCGGCGAGCAGCGCGAGCACCAACAGCGCATCGAGCCCACCCCGTTGAAAGAAGAAGGGGACTCGCTGCAGCAGCAGCATCGATCGCTTGGTCCAGGCGGACCAACCCGCTGATTGTCGAAGCGGGAGGTTCTCCTTTTGCGGAGCCCCTTCCGGCTTTCCTTGCTTCTTCCAAGTCATGGCGTGATTATAACAGGGGAAATGGCGGAAAAGTCCAGACCAAATTGCGGGTGCGAAAAAGGTCGCCGCCGCGACCCAGCCCGCCTACCCTGTCCCTCATCGGGTTGATCAGCTCGATCGAGCAGGCCGCCTGACAATCGACTGGAGATTCTCAACGGCACCTTCAATGGGCGGCCCGGTGACCAGTTGT
>JBMUAP010000610.1:0-2245 GCA_049454155.1 Blastocatellia bacterium | reverse complement strand
ACCGCTCGAGAGCGTCCCGTCCTTCACTCGCCCTGGGCGATGGTCGAAAAGCGGTTTGAGCGCAATGCCCAAGGACTCAAGAGGATGGCACGAGCCACCGGATGGGTCTGGCGGGCCTCCGCCGCGGCCGCCGGACCCAGACCAGTCGATCGCTCTCTACACCTGAAATCAGGTAAGCCCGCACAGTTCTTGGTAATTCAGTCGACGGTGTATCAGATACCGCCAGACGATGCAAGTCGACGCCATTCTCTGCAGGAGACAATACCTGGCAAGTTTGGAAGGGAGCAGGCGAATGCTTGATTGAATGGGGGTCCAGACCAACCACGGCCCCCTTCTCAACTCGCTCCTCCCCTGCTACCCTCCGGTGAGAAGACGGGAGGGGATGATGGGAGACCAGGGAGAAACCAGAGAGGAGCGCTTCGGTATGCTGGTAGCGGAGGCGTCGAGTTGCCAGCGCTGTGAGCGGATGCAGGACCGGGTCGCCGTGCTCGGCCCGGGCAATGGGTCTCTCCGCCCACGGGTCCTCTTCCTGGCGGAAGCGCCCGGCCGGAACGGCGCGGATCGGACACGCATTCCCTTCTCGGGAGACAAGTCGGGAGAGAACTTCGAGACGCTGCTCTCCTCGATCGGCTTGACGCGGAACGAGGTCTTCATCACCAACAGCGTGCTCTGCAGCCCCCGCAAAGCGAGTGGTGCGAACGACAAGCCGACGCTGGGTGAGCTCCGCAACTGCAGTGACTTCCTGCGGCGACAGGTAGAGCTGCTCGATCCACCGATCGTTGTCACCCTGGGGGCGGTCGCCCTCGCCGCGATCAAACGCATCGAGCCGCACCCGTTCCAGCTGCAGCAGCACGTCGCCCAGATCTTGCCCTGGCACGGGCGCAGACTCATCCCGCTCTACCACCCGAGCCCCCAGGTCCTGATTACGTCCCGCTCACTTGCCGCGCAGATGGAGGACTATCTTTCGATCCGGGCGGCCCTCACGGAGATCGACGCGGTTCCACTCAAGTAAAGATCCGCGACGTGGGGAGACATCTCCTCAAGTGGGGAGAGTTGGTCTATACTGACCGCCGTTATTCCCATCACCAATTGAGGAGACTGCCGATGATGATGATCCGCCTGAGCTTGGTGTTGCTGCTGACAATGCTGTCGGCGCTCTTCCTGCCCGTCAGGGGAGAGGCAGGAGGCGAAGATCTGCCCGCCTCTCCCACCTGGATTCCATTGTGGGAGAAGGGGGCCCCGGGGGCCAAGGGGGAGGCGCAGGGCGATACGCCGGGCGTGCGGTTCTATCCGGCTCCGGCCGAGCGGGCTACTGGGGCAGCGGTCATCGTCTGTCCGGGGGGAGGCTATCGCAACCTCGCCGCTCACGAAGGGCCTGACGTGGCCCTCTGGCTCAATCAACTGGGGATCAGCGCACTGGTGTTGCAGTATCGACTGGGGCCGACCTACCAGCACCCGGCGATGCTGCAGGATGTGCAGCGGGCAGTGCGATTGACACGGGCCCGTGCTGGGGAGTGGAAGATCGATCCACGACGGATCGGGATCATGGGCTTCTCGGCGGGAGGACATCTCGCCTCGACGGCGGCCACTTGGTTTGACGAAGGGACCGAGGGGGCCGCGGATCTGGTGGAACGGATGAGCAGCCGGCCGGATCTGGCGATTCTCTGTTATCCGGTCATCACCATGCACGCGCCGAGCGGGCACGCGGGGTCGCGGCGGAACCTCTTGGGCGAGAACCCGACGCCGGAGCTGGTCGACCGGCTCTCGAGTGAGCGCCAAGTCACCAGTCGAACGCCACCGACCTTTCTCTTCCACACGGCGGACGATGCCTCTGTCCCGGTCGAGAACAGCCTGCTCTTCGCGGCGGCCCTGCGACGGGCGAACGTGCCATATGAGCTGCACGTCTACCAGAGCGGACGACACGGCGTCGGGCTCGCCAAGGACCATCCGACCCTCGGGAGCTGGCCCGGGCTCCTCGCCAGTTGGCTGCGCTCTCACGGATTCACTCGTTAAGTCTCTCGCGGTCTGTCATCCGACCGCGGCGGCCAGAGTGGGAACGAATCGGCTCCCATCGGTCGCAACCTCTACTATTCGACATCGGTCTATTTGGAAGGAGAAGCGTATGGCAAGCATCCGACAGGAAGATCTTCACGAAGAACTCAGAGGGCTCTTCCCCACCACTCCGGACGTGACGCGTCGGACCTTCATGGTGACGTCGTTGACGGCCGGCTTCGCGCTTGCGGTC
>JBMUAP010000609.1:0-2246 GCA_049454155.1 Blastocatellia bacterium | reverse complement strand
TGCAAGTGACCGAATCGAAGGCTCTCTCTTCTCAGGATTTTACAAGTCTCCTCGAAGTCATCGTCCGGGGAGAAGAGGGGGAGTGCCGGATTGCGGGTACCATCTTCGGCGCCCACGATTTGCGGATTGCCTACATCAACAATTACCGGATCGAGGCGGTTCCGGATGGACACTTGCTGGTCATTCACAATGACGATCAGCCCGGTGTGGTCGGGCGTATCGGGACCTACCTCGGCGAGCACCATGTCAATATTGCCCAGCTCTATCTGAGTCGCAATCGACCTGGAGAGGCGGCGATGTCGGTCTATCAGGTCGAGAGCGCGCTCGATAGCGCAACGCTCACGGGGCTGACGGCCGTTCCCCACGTGCTCTGGGTGCGTCAAATCCGCCTCTGAGAGAGAGTGGGAGGGAGTCTGCGCGATGCTGGCCAAGAGGATCATCCCCTGTTTGGACGTTGACAATGGTCGGGTCGTCAAAGGGATCAGCTTCGTCAATTTGGTGGATGCTGGGGACCCGGTCGAGCAGGCGGCGCGCTATGATCGGGAAGGGGCGGACGAGCTGGTCTTTCTTGACATTACCGCTTCTTCGGATCGGCGGGAGATTGTCGCGGGGATGGTCCGTCAAGTGGCTGACCAAGTCTTCATTCCGTTGACGGTGGGAGGCGGCATTCGGACACTCGACGACATCCAGCTGATGCTCAAGGCGGGGGCGGACAAAGTCTCAATCAATACTGCGGCGGTCCGCGACCCGGCGCTGATTCGGGCAGCGGCAGAGCGGTTTGGAGCGCAGTGCGTGGTCGTTGCCATCGATGCCAAGCGGCGATTGGACCTTCATTCATCGAACGAAGGGGAGCGGCAGGCGAGTCCTGCCACCTGGGAGGTCTACCTGCATGGAGGACGGACTCCTACCGGGATCGATGCTGTCGCCTGGGCCAGGGAGGCGGCTGACCTGGGAGCGGGTGAGATCCTGTTGACCAGCATGGATCAGGATGGTCGCCGCGACGGGTACGATCTGGCGCTGACTCGTGCGGTGGCTGACGCTGTCTCGATTCCCGTCATCGCCTCTGGGGGGGCAGGTACCCTGTCCCATTTGCATCAAGCCCTGACGACGGGGGGAGCGAGTGCCGTCCTGGCGGCCTCCATCTTTCACTTCGGGCAGTTGACGATCGGAGAGGCCAAAGAGTACCTTCGTACACAAGGGATTTTGATGCGGGCCTCGGCTTGATCTGGCCAAGAGATTGGGGGACGATAAAGGTTCGTCGTAACTACTCACGGAGAAGAAGATCAGAAAGTTGACTGGGCCAACCAGCGACCAACGTCAGAACGGAAGAAGAGATGATTGCACCACCGAGGCACAGAGGTCACCGAGAAGAAGATTTGGCAGTGATCTGCGTCAACCTTAACCCACTCACGTCTGAACGGAAGACGTCATTGCCGCACAGAGAGGTCACCGAGAAGAACATAGGATCCCTTGAAGTTCATTGATGCCGTGAGTAGTTACGGTTCGTCGGCGTCAGGATCTGCACTGAGAGTCTCCCATCAGCTGCGAGGCTTGGCCATTTGTCAGGAGGAGCAATCAGATGAGACGAGAGATGGGGAAGGGGAATAGCAACCTTGAGCAGGTTGCCGCGCCAGGGTCGGGCATCAGCCTCGGTTTCGTGGCCGCAGTGGCGGCGCTCATCTACACGGCGACCTTGCTGACCCCTGCGGTATCCAGAGGAGAGGTCATCGCCTCCGCTTCGGCCGGTGCCCCTGTCCAGTCGAAGACAGAGTCGAAGCCGGTGCGGTTCCCCGGGCATGGGGTCACGCTGGCGGGGACCCTGCTGCTGCCGTCTCCCGCCACGAACGTTCCCCGAACCGCCAAGCGTCCAGCTGTCCTTTTCGTCAGTGAGGAAGGTACCTCGAACCGCGATGGATACACCGTCGGCAAAGCCACTCATCGAATTTACCTCGAGTTAGCCGAAGGGTTGGCCGCTGAGGGCATTCCCAGTCTCCGCTTTGATCGCCGCTGCCAAGGGGAGAGTGAGTGTCGGCAGCCGCAATCCTTCGATGATTTGATCGACGACATGTATGCCGCTCTACAGTTTCTTGGCACTCAACCGGGAATCGATGCGTCACGATTGGTGATTGTGGGGCACGGCGAGGGGGGGTATCTGGGGATTTGTGTTCTCTCTCAGAAGGAGAAGGCGGCCGCTGCATTGGTACTGATCAACACTTCAGGGCGCGTACTTGGGCGGATGATGCGGG
>JBMUAP010000608.1:0-2246 GCA_049454155.1 Blastocatellia bacterium | reverse complement strand
CGTCCTGCAATTGCTCAACATTGGGGGCGTTGTCCCCCTGAGCCGCCAACTGCACAATCACGGAGATCGTCCCGGTTGCCCGTACTCGAAGCGCCAGTTGATCGAATTTGCGCTCAATCGAGGTGTCGCGGGCGACTTGTGTCACTGAGAAGGATTCGTCCACTCGAAGAGCCTCTCCTCGGTCTGCCGAGTGCGCAGATGGACCCCATCCAAGAAGAAGGGGCAGCAGCGACATGCAACAAAAGATTTTTCTTCTACGCTGGCTTGTGGTGGTAGTTTGCTTGGTTCTCATACTCCCCTCACGAGTTCCCTTGTTGGACATTCTCTCGACAATCCGTCTCTCATTGGGAGAGTCGGGTCGCCAGGAAAGATCTCTCAGGTCTCTTGGATGGAGGTTGTCAATCTGCGGGTATTATCGGCTGATTCTGAGGATGTTCGACCTTGTGATTCGGTGGGAAGCACTCACCACAGATCGCACTGGATCTTTCCACTTCTCCTAACCCGCGCACAGTGGGAACTGTCCGCCGCCGAGGGCGAGACACCCAGTCGCTTGGCGAAGTCTATGACTGCACATCACCCTGCGATTTCCATTCAATCCAAGTGTGCGTTTCCACTCCAGTCAGTCTAATGGAGCTGTCTCAGCGGATCTATCAATAGGTAGGTTCCGTCGGTCTTGGTCTACCGAGAGGATCACTTTGTGGGCTTCACCTCGATTGCTGGCAGATGGGAAGATCCAATGGGGCGGGATCCCTCGGCAGTGCTCGACTGAGGCCACGACATACGCGACTTTGATCCTTCCAGTACGACCGCGTGATCTACGTGAGGAGACCTTTGTGAGGAGGTCCACGTGAGGAGATCAAGCGCTAGACGTATCGAACCGACGGGGGGGTCGATCAAACGGGCTTGACTATAGCAGACGGAAAAGGTTTTCTCAACACCATTTTCAGAGTCCAAAAAAAGACACGGTCCCCAAGAGAAATCGATTTCTCTTGGGGACCGTGTCGTGCAAGAAACGATGGCGGTTACTCGGGGCGAAGTACCGTTCGGCGACGTCGGTCTTGATCCAGTTGATTTCTCTCTTGTCTGTCGATCGGAGGCAGGTTCCCCCTATTCAGAGGCGATCTCAGATCGGGTACTGAGTGGGTTGAGGGGCTTTCCGTAACAGAGAAGAACACGTTCAGTGTGTAACTGACGTTACCGATCGACGAGCTCTGCGCCAAGATATGCCAATCTCCAGGGATGACGGGCCTGATCGAACAGCTGCGGGTTCGCAGTCGTCCCGCGCCCTGTGATCCTTTGACGCTGCAGATGTAGGTGGTGGCGGTTGGTTGCCGATTAAGCTGAACAAGAAGGTCGACATTGACATCGCCTGTCATTGTGACGACCAACTCTTTGGCGCCTTCTGGAACATACAATAGAAAGAATTGTTGTCCACTTCTCCCAATACTTCGGGTGACTGTTTCCTGATTCTCGAGGAGTGCAAAGGCCGATACTGGGATGGTCACCGAGGCGGTAGTCGTTTGTTCGGATGCACCGCTCGCATTGACTGCCGCAACCTGGTACAGGTAGGTCACGTTGGCAATGAGGGCTGTATCCAGGTATCGGGTCGGTGATGGGCCCGATGCCGATGTGGTTGCGATCAACGTCAAGGTGGAACTGCTTGACATGCTGCGGTAGAGCCGATATTCCGTGGCTCCGGCCGAGGCGTTCCAGCTGACTGTCGCAGAGGTGTTCGATGTCGCTGTCACGATCAGCCCGGTCGGGGTTGGAGGAGGTGCGGAACCTCCCCCTCCTCCGCCACCACTGCTCTGCGTCGTCGCGGTCGCCTCGGCCGAGAAGGCGGAAGGTCCAACCAGACTCGTTGCCTGAATGCGGTAGAGATAGGTCGTGCCGGCCGTCAACCCTGTATCTTGGTAGGTCGTCACGGTTGCCCCTGGGGTGGCAACCGTCGTCCAATCTCCAGCCCCACTCCGCCTTTGCAGAAGAAACCCGGTGTGGGTTGCCGAAGTTGCCGTCCAGCTGAGGTCGATCCGGCTGGTCGAGACGGCTGTCGCCGTCAGATTGGTTGGGGCTGTTGGTGGCGGGGTAGCTGACGTTCCCTGGGTCGTCGCGTTGGCGGTATTCGATGCCAGGGAGGGCCCGAAGCTGTTGACCGCGAAGACTCGATAGTAGTAGGTGGTGCCTTGGTCGAGCCCCGTGTCCTGATAGCTGGTCAGAAATGACTCCGTGATGACCGCGATACTCTG
>JBMUAP010000607.1:0-2258 GCA_049454155.1 Blastocatellia bacterium | reverse complement strand
GAGGTTCCGCAGCAAGGTCGTCTTCCCACATCCGGACGGCCCGAGGAGCGAAACGATCTCCCCCGCCCCGATCCGTAACGAGAGGTCGCGCAGCACGATTGCCTCGCCATACTCCGCACGAATCGCTTCCATCTCGACCGATGTTGGTTCCAATCGCCTCCTCTTTCGCTTTACCGTCGCGATTCCGCTGGCAGATCTTGCAGAAGGATCTTCTTCCGCCACTCCTCTTCCAACCGTTCGAGATAGTCGGCGTTTGCCTCTGGCAGGAGGGCTTGGGAGAGCTGGGCCTCCGGGAGGGTTGCCACCCCCTTCGGAAGGGACGAGAGGCGGGTCCTCCACTCGGAAGAGAACTGCCCTGCCTCCAACGGGAAGAGGATGCCCAGCGCTTCGACCTGCTCGAAGAGCGCTTCGACCGACTGGAGATAATCGATGACGACCAAGGCCCCGGCGGGATTGCCTGCGTTGAAGGGAATCGCCAAGTAGCTGAAATTGCCGATCGTCCCCGACTCGAAGAGAAAGGTGCGCACCGTCGGGGGATACTCTCCCCGCGCGATGCGTTCCGAAGCGAAGGTGGGGCTGTAGCTCATCGTCAAATCGATCTCCTGGTTGACGAACAAGCGGTCCATCTCCCGCAGGGTTGGCGGATAGGTCTCGCCCTGGCGCCAGAGAAACGGGCGCAGCTCGCGCAGCAACTGGAAGGTCGGCTCGGCAGCGCGTCGGAAGACCCCTTCCTCAAAGGACTCCTGAAAGGCGGCCGCACCACCTCCAAAGTGATAGAGAAGATGGCGAAGGAAGACAGATCCGGTAAAGTCAGGGGGCGCAGGATAGGTGAAGCGGCCGGGATGGGCTCGAATCCATTCGATGAGGGCGGGAATGGAGCGGGGAGGATCGGCCAGTCTCGCCGTGTCGTGGCCCAACACAAACTGGGCGCGAAGCCATGGCGCCTCGTAGCCCTCGATCGGAGTCCCAAAATCGCGCGCGCGCGCGACTGCGGGGTAGAGCCGACTCCCCGGCAACCAGTCGGCGAAGGGGCCCCAGAGCAGATCGCCCTGTCGTGCGGTCCGAAAGTTCTCGCCATTGATCCAGACCAGATCGATCGATCCGTGGGTCGATCGGCCTGCCCTCTTTTCGGTGAGCAGCTTGTTGACCAGATCCGCTGCATCGGCGAGCGGCACGATTCGCAGCGTGATCCCGAAGCGGCGCGCGACCTCCTCAGTGACGCGCCCGCGGAAGTGTCGATTGCGCGGCTCATCCCCGGCCCACATTGCCAACGAGACGGTCGAGCCGCGCACCTGCCCGGCCAATGCGGGGAGGGAGAGGCGGTCGAGGTCTGCCGGGCGGAGTGGCTGATCCTGCTCTGGGGCAACCGTCCCACAGCCGGCCGCGAGGACGATCAGTGTGAGCCCCAGCCACTGACTGGCCGCGTGGAGAGAAGAGGCGTGTCTGGACCTCATCGAATCGAACCATCCTTTCTCCGATCGTCTTGATCGGTCGCGGTATCTCCGGGAAATCCGGCGGATTCGGCCGCCATCATCCGGCCAACCCACCAGAAGACGACCAGCGGCGGAAAGAGAAAGACGAGGGAGAGGGCCGCGGCCACTGGCTCATCCCCGGCACGCTGAAAGGCAACCAGTGTCAGCGGCAGAGTGACCACCTGCCCCCCCCCAATCATCCATGAAGACAGGTACTGGCTCCACGAAATGAGCCAAGCAAAGGACCCGGCGACGGCCAGTCCTGGCAGCAGGAGCGGCAGCGTGACGTGGCGCCACGACTGCCCCCACGTTGCGCCAAGAGTCCGTGCCTGCTCTTCCAGTGCCGGATCAAGACGGGTCAAACTGGCCGTCAGCACGAGGATCGTGTAGGGCAGCGCCGGGACCAGATGCGCCAGCCCGACCCCGAGGTGCGTGTCGGCCAGCCCATAGCGCAGAAAGAGCGCGTGCATCCCCATGATCGACGCGAGCGGCGGCGCGATCACTGGCAGCAACAGCGCGTGGAGCAGGAATCGCCGCGCGGGAAATGACGGCCGGGCGAGCACGCGGGCCGCCGGCATTCCAATCGCCAGGGCGCTCAGCGCGACTCCCGTCGCAATGCCGAGGCTCCCTCGGAGTGACTCCCACAGCCCAGAGGCGGGAGAGAGGAGCGACTGCCAAGCGCGCCCACTCCACTCCTGCGGCAGCAACCTCGGCCAGAACCACGACCAAGCCATCGACCAGACCAGCAGTAGAATCACGGGAATCCCCGCCCCCCCCCCCCCCCCC
>JBMUAP010000606.1:0-2265 GCA_049454155.1 Blastocatellia bacterium | reverse complement strand
CTTCCGTTCTGACGTTGATTGCTGGTTGGCCCGGCCCACTTCCCGACCTTCTTCTGCGTGAGCAATTACCATAGAACATTCAACAAATTCAGATGATCAGCCCAGATGGAAGAGCGACCTCTCCCGGACAGGGTCCAGTTGGGGGGCAGGTCGCGCTCCCGCCAGAGATGAACTTCAGAAAAGGTCCGTTCACAGACGGAACTTCTCGCCAAGATAGACGCGCCGGACCTCTGGATCTTCAGTGAGCACCTCCGGCGTACCCGTGCGAAAGAGCTGCCCTTCGCTGATGATATAGGCACGATCGGTAATCGCCAATGCCTCACGAACATTGTGATCGGTGATCAGAATCCCGATTCCACGGTCTTGAAGACGGGCAATGATCTGCTGGAGATCGTCAATGGCGATGGGGTCGATTCCGGCAAAGGGTTCATCCAGCAGGATATATTTTGGCTCAATGGTCAACATCCGGGCAATCTCCGTCCGGCGACGCTCACCGCCGGAGAGCGCGTAGCCCCGATTACGCCGGACGTGGTGGAGGCGAAATTCGTCGATCAGCTGATCGAGCCGCTGCCGGCGATCGGCGGCGGAGAGAGGCAGCGTCTCGAGGATGGCGAGGAGGTTCTGCTCGACCGTCAACTTCCGAAAGACAGAGGGCTCTTGGGGGAGATAACTGATGCCCAGTCGGGCGCGCCTGGAGAGAGGCAGCCGGGTGATCTCTGTCTCTCCCAGCCAGACACTTCCCTGATCAGGCTCCTCCAGTCCGACCACCAGGTAGAAGGTGGTCGTCTTCCCCGCCCCGTTCGGGCCGAGCAGACCGACAATCTCACCGGGATGGACTTCCAAAGAGACATGGTTGACAACGCATCGTCGCCGATATGATTTGACCAGCCCGGCGGCGCGCAGCGCGCCACTCGCCATCGGCTCCATCTGTTTCCCATTGGACACAGAGACCATCAGGCCGTCTCCTCCAAACCGAAAGGGGCCGGGAGAGCGGGTCGACAACCAATGACTTGGCGTGTCAGCAAGCGTCGGGATCGAATCATCTCTGCACTCCTCAAGGGGATGGTTGGGTTAACGCGACGGTCCAGAAGGGGATGGCTGTCCGGGCGTGGAAGATATGGTCACGGGATGCGATGAGACGTCTTGACGCGCTTTCGTTGATCTCCATCGTGACTGACTTGGATCGTAGCACCGCGCATGTCCAAAGTCAATTTTTCGCTCTGCGTCAGGACTTGCCGGAAGCGGTCTTCAAGAACGGCAGGGCGCCCGGTGAGAATGGCAGTCTCCTCACGGGCCCGATAGACGATCCGATCGCCACGCGCGAAGCGATCGGGCTGGGAAAGGACGACGCGGTCAGCGGCGAGGATCTCAACCAGTTGGTGATCTGCGTCAAGAAGAGCCTCGGCGGTTGCCGCTTCGAGCGAGTCGACCCCTTGGCGCAACCGCACCGACCCCTCGTAGAAGGTGCGGCGCTGCTGATCGAGGTAGCGGATCCGTTCGGCACTGGCAAAGACCGGGATGCGCTCCCTCCGGCCCGGCTGTACCTCGCGCTCCAATTGATAGTAGGCCGATTGGGCCTGGCCAACGGCGAGCAGGGTCTTCTCGGTCCGGTCGATCTCCAGGCGGTCGGCACGCAGAAATTCATCTTCCTGCCAGGCGCGGGCATTGCCAAGATAGTGGGCGACCCCAGGACGATGACGGATCGTCGCTTGATCGGCGGCCACCGTGATTGGGGCATTGCGCTGCCGGAAAGGAAGAGCGCCCCCGGTCGACTGGCGATTGAAATAGGTCGTCCGCACACGACCACGCAGCGAACTCTCCTCAGCTGTCAAATACAGATCGATCTCCTCGGCGTTGGCCTGAACGGTCGAGTCCCAGACACGGGGGCGCCCCCGCAGGAGAACGGTCTCGTTGGCGGCCGAGTAGAGAGCCCGCTGGGCAGTGGCCGTGCGATCGTCTTCGGTCAGTTGGACCGCCCCCTCGGCGAGGGTCGCAGCGATCTGTTGGCTGGCCTCCTCGAGGTCGACGACCAGCCGCTGGGCCGCGAGGGTGCGACGGGATCGCGGGCTTTGCGGAGCGAGCGGGTCCGCAATCGCCAGGGCCTCTCCCTGCGCCTGGAATTGACGGATGCGATTGCCAGTCGGGGCAAACTCGACCAGCATCACGTCGGCGAGGAGCTCAGTCCGTAAGGCGGTCGCACTCACCACCTGTGGAGTGATCGTCAAAAGGGCTTCGCCAATGGCGGTGGCTCGATCAAAGGTCTCG
>JBMUAP010000605.1:0-2266 GCA_049454155.1 Blastocatellia bacterium | reverse complement strand
ACTTCCAGTCCCGTCCGACCCAACTTGCGATATCTCATCCGATTCCTCTCCTCGATTCCCCTTGTTCCAACTCGTCAACCCTGCCAGGGTCGACTACAATGCGCGGCGGCGCGATTTACGCATTCTCGCGCGGGCATTGTCAACCAAAGGGAGGAGGGCAGCGTGGAGGATCTCTTCAAACTGGCGGGGATTGGCGTGGTGGTGGTCGGGATGGTCCGACGCTGGCGGCCGACGGTCGTCGTCGTCTTTGCTGCGCTGCTGACGGGGATTGCGGCGGGGATTCCGCTCCTCCCCGACGAGCCCTTTGTCCGCCGGCTCTTCGGTGCTACCGGGGGAGTCCCCGGCCTCTGGCAGCCCGGAGCGGTCGGACTGCTCAGCCTGCTCGGCAAGGCCTTTGCCGAGAACCGGCTGATGACCCTCTTCCTCCTGACCTTGCCCGCGATCGGACTCGCCGAACGCTACGGCCTGCGCGAGGAGTCCGCCGCCCTGATTCGTCGCCTGCGAGGGGCGACCGTTGGCCGCATCCACCTCGTCTACCAGCTCTTCCGGATCTTGCACGGGGCGCTCGGCATCCGCCTCAATGGCCATCCGTCCTTTGTGCGCCCCCTCATCGCACCGATGGCGACCGGGGCCGCCGAGGTGGCGACGACCCAGGGGCTGCCCCCAGATTCCTCGGCCCGGGATCGGATCAAGGCGGCTGGTGCCGCCGCCGAGAATTACGGCAACTTCTACGGGCAGAACCTCTCCCCCGTCCAGGCGGGCGTGCTGCTCGTCTTTGGGGTCATGCAGGGCCTGGGCGTTCCGGTGGCGATCTGGGATCTCGTCCGGGCCACCGTTCCGGTGGTGATCGTCTCGGTCGTCCTCGCCATCCTCCAGTTCTGGTGGCTCGACCGCTGGTTGCGGCGACAGTCCCGCAAGGAGGCGCGATGACCCGCCTCCTCTCGCTCGATGCCGTCTATGCGCTCTGTGGCCTGCTGCTCCTCCTCTTTGCCGCGGGCACCCTTGGCGATCGCCAACACCCAAGACGCTACGGGAGCGCCCTCTTCTGGGCCCTGCTCGGGCTGATCTTCCTCGGGGGCGGGCTTTGGCCGCACTGGCTGACGGGGCTGCTCGTCCTCGTCCTGGTGGCGATCGATGGGATGGGGCGCGTCACGCGCGGCAGCCAAGCCGCCTCTCCCGACGGGCCCGTCAATGGGAAGAGCCCCGGTCCCCGGATCTTCTGGCCCGTTCTGGCGATCCCAGCCATGACCTTCCTGCTCGCGCTCCTCTTCCGCTGGAGCGGACTGGACGCCAATCGCGGCGCGATCGTCGGGCTCGGCTTCGGCGGAGTCGTCGCCATGGCCATCGCTCTGCGGGTCACCGGCGGCAAGGTCGGTGCCCTCCTCGCCGAGGGGCGGCGACTCAACGAGGCCATGGGCGCCGTGACGATCATGCCGCAGCTCCTCGCCTCGCTCGGCGTCATCTTCACCGCGGCTCGTGTCGGGGATCTCATCGCTGCAGGGGTCCGGTACGTCGTCCCCGGTGACCACCTCTTCCTGCTCGTCCTCGTCAACTGTCTCGGCATGGCCCTGCTGACGATCCTCATGGGCAACTCCTTCGCCGCCTTCCCGGTGATCGCCAGCGGCGTCCTCGTCCCCCTGTTGGTCGTCCCCTTCGGTGTCGATCCGGCCACCGCCGCGATCCTCACCCTCACCGCCGGATCGAGCGGCACCCACATGACGCCCATGGCCGCCAACTTAAACACCGTCCCCGCGGCCTTGCTCGATCTGCGCGATCCCTACGGCGTGATCCGCTTTCAACTGCCCGTCGCCGGCGCTCTCTGGGCCTTCCACGTCCTCTGGATGTGGCTCGTCCTCTGATAGGGTCTGCGTCCACTCGGCATCAATTTGTATTCAGGCTGGCCTTGACCATAATGCTTTCCGGGAAGGATTTGGCCGTATCACGCAAGCTGCTTTGGTCGAGCCGAAGACTCATTGATAAAAGCCGATGGAAGATCAGGAGATGGAGTGATGACGACTCAACCGCTACGAGAGGAAAAACTCAGCGAACAGAAAGTGACCTACACTCTACTCAAAGCAGGCAAGTTCTACATCATCGAGAATGTCCCGGCCCGGGTAAACCTTGAGACGGGGGAACAGTATTTTTCACCGCTGACCGTTGAACATCTGCAGCAGATTATCTCCGGGAAGAGTCAGCCCAAGTGCCTGATTGAGACGCCCGTTTATGAATTTGCTTAGGCGAACGTCGTCCGAGCCGACAAGGACCG
>JBMUAP010000604.1:0-2267 GCA_049454155.1 Blastocatellia bacterium | reverse complement strand
TTGGGGTCGGGCTGAGCCCGACCCAGTCCGGATGGCCTCCCGAGAAGACGACCGGGACGGCCACCCCTCCTACGCTGGCGACGACTTCTGACGCTCGCCGCCACCCTGTCCCGAAGAGGATGAGGTAGACCTCGTCTCCGACCGGTCCAAGGTCGATCGCCAAGGGGACGGGTCGCCCCGTCGCCGCATCGACCTCGGTCACCGGCTCATACCCCCAAGTGGCCTGCCCGCCACCCCCGCTGCGGACGCGCAAGAGCAGCGCGGCGGGAGCCCCACGCCCACTCGCATCGGCCGTAAAGAGCCCCGGGGCTACCGGTTCGATGCGGAGTGCTCCCGTCAGCAGCGGCTCTCCGGTCGCCCCATCGGCCCGGACGAGCAGCGTTGCTTGTCCCAACGGTGTCTCCGGCGGAATCAGGAAGTTGATCTGACCGGGCGAGACGAAGAAGAGCGGGGCCCGTCGACTGCTTCCCATCCCATCCTCGATCACTACCGAAACTCCCTGCAGTGTGTCCGGCAAGGGCACCTCATTCGCCGTGCCCACTCCCGGCGCCAACTCGATGCCGAAGGCTGAGACGATCGATCCTCCCGCCACTCCCCCTCGCAGGAAACTGGCGGCCGAGACCGTCGTCACCGCTCGCCCCGGCAACAAGGCTCCCGGTGGTCCACCTCCCCGCCGCGGCCTGCCCGCCAGATCGAAGGAGACGACATTCGCCAGCTCCCCCGCAGGAACCGCCGGCGTCCCCGGCGCGTCCGTCCAGCCGAAGGCGGGCAGCGGGCTCGTCCCCCCCGTACCGATCGTCCCTCCGGCCAATGGCCGGTAGTCTCCCATCGCCGGTTGCACCAGTTGGGGCTCAACGCCGTTGATGACATTCTGCGATCGGAGCTGGCTCTCATTGCACGTCGGATGGCCCGGTGCGCACCCCGTGCTTCCGTCAATTCCCAATGGATGATTCGGCGGCCCATTCCAGATGAGATTGCCGACGATCCGCAGGTTCTCGTCTGACCGGGCGGGCGAGGCCACATTGCTGCTCGCCGGTGGCGTGACGGGCCCTCTTATCTCGAGGTGCTGCCAACGACTCTGGTATCCGACTGGGTTGTAGACGAGGTTGTAATAGAGAAAAACATTCCGGTTGGGGATGTACTGCTGCTCCGGGAAGGGGCCTCCCCATCCCCCCAACTGACGGTGTGCTTCGCAGCGGGCTGTGTCTCCATCACACCCGCGGAATCCCGGGACGACCTCCAGCACGTGGCTTCGCCGCCCCACCCGGTAGAGCGTGTTCCACGCCATGAGGATGTTATAGCCCCCATTGACCCCTAGCCCCGCCCCCTCCGTGTCGTGGACCAAGTTGTTGACTACCTTGATGTCGTAGGCTTCGTAATGAAGCCAAGGCGGTGTCATGAACTCGAAGCCTGTCCCCTGGCCGCAGGTGAAGCCACCCGTCCCCGCGTCGTAGAACTCGTTCCCCTCGACCCGCAGGTAGGCGGACCCTCCCTTGACATACATCGCCCAGTCGTTGCTGTTGTGAATCCGGTTGCCGATCGCGTGCCCGTACTGGACCGCGACATAGTCGACCGCATTGTCACCGGCGCCGTGAATGTTGCAATCCTCCAGGTAGATGTACTGCGACTGATTGATCTTGAGCGTCTCGTGAGCGACTGGCGTGCTCTGCCCCTCGCCCGTCCAGCGCCCCCCATCCAGCTCCAGACCCCGCATCAGCACGTGGTCACACTTCTCGAAGTGGAGCGTGTCTCCCGCCGGCAGTGGCCGAATCGTCAGGTCGACCAGGTAGAGATACCGACAGTCGAAGATGTTGAGATCCCCTTGCAGCACGGCCTTCCCCGGCCCATCCGCCCCTTGCAAGAGGATCGGAAAGCCGGACGTCCCATAGCGCTTTTCCAGGTAGTTGGGAATGCTCGCCTCCGGGTAGCTCCCCTCGACGAGGAGGATCCGCCAGCCATTGCCGGTCAGGGGAGCCCCCTGCGGAATCCGGTTCCAGGCGGCGCGCAGGGTTCGCAAGGCCAACGCTCGGCTGTTGCCGGACCGGCTGTCATCCCCGCTGAGCGGATCCACCCAGAGATCGGTCAGCACCGGACGCCCGATCACAAATCGCCCATCTGGCCCAACTGTCCCGGCTTGCTCACTCCGCTCTTCCGCCCAGTGCGTCAGCCCAGTTGTCGGGACTGCCCAGCTCCCGAATCCGAGCAGAACCATCCCCAACAGAGCTCCCCCCGACCGTCTTCGCCGATTCTTCTCTCCCATTCTCATC
>JBMUAP010000603.1:0-2237 GCA_049454155.1 Blastocatellia bacterium | reverse complement strand
GGCGGGAGCGTCGGAAGGTCTAGCGGGCACTGAACCTGTCGATAGGCTCGCGCGTCCTACTCAAGTTGACCACGGTGGAACCGGGGCCAGCACACGCGACCCGACGCAAGGAAGCATCCATGAACAAGAAGGACTCCATCGACCTCGAGCCGCTTGCCGTCCAGCTCACCGAAGCGGCACGGCTCCTCAACATGTGCCCGCAGACGCTCCACACCTACACCATGAAGGGCGAGGTGCCGCACAAGCGTGTGGGCCCGAGGCTCATCCTCTATCCGGTCGAGCAGTTGCGGGTCTGGTTGCGTGAACCGTCATCCAACACGACGGAATCGCCCCTGCATGACGCTGCCTGAGGCTCACTTGCTGACCGTGTGTCGTCTCAGGACCGGTCGACACGAAACACGAAAGTCCGCCCGGGCCCATCCGGCGCTAGAGGCGATGTCGACGTCTCCGCCTGATCAATCAGGCTTGGCGCCTCAAGAACACTTGAAGTGGGTCAAAGAACAGATCTCCGCCAACCAAGCTGCCGGCGGTTCCTTGGAAAGGTTCCAGGGCAACTGCCCGGCAGGTCAACTCCGTCCCATAGGGACAGAAAGGCTCTTGAATGAGCACCGAACCCAATCCCGTCTCGCAGCTGGGCAAGCCGCCTGAGTCAGGAGGAGCGGCGCAAGAAAATGGCGATGGGGCCGCTGCAACGACCTCATCGCCTGAACCAAACAGTGGCCTGGATTCTAGATCGAGCGGAAAGGACGCACAAGACGCCGAGCCAGTTCAGCCGGAAGACCCGATGCGATGGCTGATCGAACACTGGAAGGGTGAGGGCTGGGACTACGACGAGAAATCGGGCGACGTGTGGTTGGAGTTTGACGAAGGCGGCATCCATATCGCCGTGATCAAGGGCGGCAGCGTGACCTTCAAGTCCGACGCGGTCAATGGGTTCTATGAAGGCGATCGCTTTCCCGTGGCCCAGGTTGCCCGACGGCTCTCGGGTGGCAAGGTTGGGGCAGTGAAGGCGATCGAGGTCAAGGCCGAGCCCATCATGGCCAAGCCTCTTCTCGTCGCTTCGCCTGTGATCCCCTTTCCGGTCGAGGTGTTTCCGCCCGTCTTGGGTAAGTACATCCAGAGTTGTGCGGAGAGTCTCGATTGCGATCCGGCCATGGTGGGTGCGCCTCTCCTTTGCTCGTTGGCAGCGGCGATCGGCAATTCGGCCGTAGTCAGGGTCAAGGATGGGTTCGAGCAGCCAGCGGTGCTGTGGTGCATGGTGGTCGCGGAGTCTGGATCCGCAAAGAGTCCTGCCGCCGACCATGGGCTGAGACCGCTTCGGCAAGTGAACGCCAGATTCGCCAAGGAGGACCAAAGGGATCAGGCCGAGTACCGCAAGGAGAAGGTCCAGCACGAAGCGCGGAGCCAGGAGTGGCGGCAGAAGCAGGAAGGTGCACCGCCAGACGAGCCACCCCGGCCTGCCTCCAAGATGCTGATCGTCAACGACGCCACGGTGGAGGGCATCGTCGATCGCCTCTCGAACACGCCTCGTGGACTGCTCATGGATGCCGACGAGCTGTCCGGCTTCCTCGGCTCACTCGACCGGTACGCGAAGGGCAAGGGAGCCGACGCGAGCTCCTACATGACCTTCTATGAGGCCCGCGATCTCACGGTGACGCGCAAGGGCCAGGGCACGGTGATGATCCCCAGAGCCCACGTCAACATCTTCGGGACGATTCAGCCCGGGGTGGTGGAACGCTATCTCGATGCGATGCACGACGAGATGGGCTTCTCCGCTCGATTCCTGGTGGTGTACCCCGAGCGCCGACCGATGGTCTTCAACACCCGGGGAGTGCCCGCCGAGCTGCTCGAAGGGGTCGAGGCCCTTGTCGAGAAGCTCGCGCGCGACCCAGGCATTGGCGAGGATCACCGGTCGGTCAAGCCGAGAGTCTTCACCGTGGCCGTCGATGCGGTCAGCGACTACAAGACCCTGCAGGATCGACTGAATCGGGAGGCTGTCGAGGATGGAGGCATCCTTGCTCGCCATCTCGCGAAGCTGGGGCCCGCAACCTTGCGGTTCGCCCTGATCATCCACTGCTGTCGGCGAGCCTTGGGCGAGAAGGTGGGCGAGCAGATCGACTCCGACTCGATGCGAGCGGCCCGCCGGCTCGAGGAGTACTTCGAGTGCCAGATTCGTCGATTGTGCGACGAGCGAGGCCTCGACCCCTCGGAACAGCGTGACAATCGGGAGCTGGGTT
>JBMUAP010000602.1:0-2319 GCA_049454155.1 Blastocatellia bacterium | reverse complement strand
CTCGAAGCCGACCTCTTCAATGCGGGTATCCGGCCGGCGATCAACGTCGGAAACTCCGTCAGCCGCGTTGGCGGAAATGCACAGATCAAGGCGATGAAGCAGGTCGCGGGTACCCTCCGGCTGGAGCTCGCCCAGTATCGCGAACTGGCGGCCTTCGCCCAGTTCGGGTCTGATCTCGATGTCGCGACGCAGCGACAGCTCGCCCGTGGGCAACGGCTCACCGAGATGCTCAAGCAGCCACAGTATGAGCCCATGGATGTTGCCAAGCAGGTCATTGCGATCTGGGCTGCCTCCAACGGCTACATCGATGACATTCCAGTCGACAAGGTCCGCCACTTCGAGGCGGAGATGTACAAGTATCTTGACAACGCCGGTGCCTCTCTCCTCGAGGCGATGCGCGAGAAGCGCGCCATCGATGAGACGATGAAGGGGGTCCTCCGCGCGGGCCTCGATGACTTCAAGCAGCGCTACGCTGCACAGTCGGCGGCTGGCGCGGCGGCCTAGCCGCAGAGGGCCGGCGAATCGGAGCAATCCCCTTCGCCTCTTCCTTCTCTTGGTCGATTTCGGGAGCGAATATGCCCAGTTTACAGGACCTCCGGCGCCGGGTACGTGCCGTCAAGAACATGCGGCAGATTACCAAGGCGATGAAGATGGTCGCCGCCGCCCGGTTGCGCCGTGCCCAGGAGCGCGTCACCGCGGCCCGCCCCTACACGCTCAAGATGATGCAGATCCTGCGGGATGCCGGGAACCGTTCGGTCGAGTACCGGGATCCTCTGCTGACGGGCCACGAGCGCGAGCAGCCGACGGGGCGCATCGTCCTTGCCGTCATTACCGCCGACAAGGGGCTCTGCGGAGGATTCAATACCAACCTCATCAAGGCCGCGCAGGACTATCTGCGGAGCCATCCCGAGCTGACGATCGAACTGGTGCTGATCGGTCGCAAGGGCGTCGACTTCTTCCGACGGCGCCCAGTGACCATCCGCCGCGAACACCTCGGGATCACCGGCACTGGAAAGATCCGTGTGGAAGATGCGGTCGAGATTGCCCAGGCTCTCTTGGCCGACTACCTCTCCGAGGAGAACCCGATCGATGGGGTCTTCCTCCTCTACAATGAGTTCAAATCGGCCCTCTCCCAGCGTCCCGTGGTCGAGCAGCTCCTCCCGATTCGACACTTGGAGGGGGGAGAAGGTGCCAGTGGGGAAGGGGAGACGGCGGAATCGCTGGTCGATTACCTCTATGAGCAGCCTGCCGCAGTGATCTTCAGCGAGCTTTTGCCAAAGTTGATCGAGAACCAGGTCTATCACGCCTTGCTTGAATCGGTCGCCTCCGAACTCGGGGCTCGCATGACCGCGATGGAGTCGGCGAGTAAGAACGCCAACGAGGTCATCGACCGGTTGACCCTTAATATGAATCGGGTCCGTCAGGCCAAGATTACTCGAGAGATCATCGAAGTGGTCAGCGGAGCGGAGGCCCTCTGACCCCAACGCCAACCTGACTGGCACGGGATGACTGGCCCAGGATGGCCGTATGGAAAAGAGATCGAGAGGAGTGGGGTCCGGGGCGCTGCGTCGTTTTCCGGGCCCCACTCGCATTTGAGATGCAGGATCTTCTTCGACAGTTCGTTCTCTATTGGCTTCCACTCATCCTGTGGATGGGCGTGATCTTTGGCTTTTCGACGGAGCACTTTTCGGGGGCGAGTACAGGATCGGTCTTCGAAGGGCTCATGAGCCAACTCTTTCCGTCGTTAGCAACGGAATGGATCGTGGGCCTCCACCTCCTGCTGCGCAAATTGGGTCACGTCACCGAATATGCGATTCTCGCGATTCTCTGGGCTCGGGCTCTCTTCCAGAGTGGCCCGTGGCGGGGGGAACTGGGTAGAGCGAGGCTCTTTTGGATTCTTGGCTTCGTCGTGCTCTACGCGGCTTCTGATGAGTGGCATCAGAGCTGGTCGAGTCAACGGACAGGGTCCGTTCTGGATGTCCTTCTGGATGGCGCAGGCGGGGCCGGGGGGCTGGTCCTCTGGTCGCTCTCGAGAAGGTGGGATAAGCAAAAGAAATTGAGTCGAGCCAATTGATCGGGCGACCAAAAAATCACGAGAGGGAATCATGAGAACCATCTTTGACGATGTTACCGCCCGCAGCAACCGGGAAGAGGAGAGCAAGGGGGGGAGCAAGCTGATCCCACCGGTCCTCTGGTTCGTGATGCTGGTCTTTCTGGTGGGGACCTGGTCGGTCTATCGCTGGGTGCTCAACCAGCCGGCTCCGGAACCGCCCCCACCCCCCGTGTCGTTGGAAGACCTTCGCCAGACCTCCGAAGCCT
>JBMUAP010000601.1:0-2330 GCA_049454155.1 Blastocatellia bacterium | reverse complement strand
ATCGCGTCAGCTCGCCTACAGCAACGACGAGACCCGGCGGGCACTCGACCTCGTCCTCTTCATCAACGGCCTGCCCGTCGCGACCTTCGAGCTCAAGAACAGTCTGACGCGGCAGACGGTTGCCGATGCGATCGAGCAGTACCGACGCGACCGTGACCACCGCGAGCCCTTGTTCGCGTTCGGGCGTTGCGTCGTCCATTTCGCGGTCGATGACAGCGAGGTGCAGATGTGCACTGAGCTCAAGGGCGAGGGCTCGTGGTTCCTGCCGTTCAACCAGGGCTGCAACGACGGCGCGGGCAATCCACCCAACCCGCAGGGGCTCAAGACCGACTACCTCTGGCGCGAGGTACTCACTCCCCGTGGGCTGACCGACATCCTCGAGAACTACGCGCAGATCGTCGAGGAGAAGGACCCGCGTACGGGCAAGAAGAGACGCCAGCAGGTCTGGCCGCGGTACCATCAACTGAGCCTGGTGCGAAGGGCCTTGGCCGATGTTACCGGGAAGGGGGTCGGGAGGCGCTACCTGATCCAGCACTCGGCGGGCAGCGGCAAGTCGAACTCGATCGCTTGGCTCGCACACCAGTTGATCGGACTCAAGCGCGAGGGGAGGGAGGTCTTCCATTCAGTCATCGTCGTGACGGACCGGCGCATTCTCGACAGCCAGATCCAGGCGACGATCAAACAGTTCATGCAGGTCAGCGCGACGGTGGGCCACGCCGCGCGCTCGGGCGATCTGCGCCGGTTCATCGAGCAGGGCAAGAAGATCATCGTCTCGACGATCCAGAAGTTCCCCTTCATCCTCGACGAGGTTGCCGGGGAAGGGGTCAAGACCTTCGCGATCATCATCGACGAGGCGCACTCGAGCCAGGGCGGCGAGGGCTCGGCGGCGATGAGCGAGGCGCTCGGTGGCCGGGCGACTGCCGACGCCGTCGCCCTCAACGGCGACGCCGAGCGGGACCCCGAGGACACGGTCAACGAGGCGCTCGAGCGGCGCATGGCCGCACGCAAGATGCTGACCAACGCGAGCTACTTCGCCTTCACTGCCACCCCGAAGAACCGCACGCTCGAAATGTTCGGCGAGCCGCTGCCGCCCGACGCCGAGGGCAAGGTCCAGCATCGCCCCTTCCACAGCTACACCATGAAGCAGGCGATCGAGGAGGGCTTCATCCTCGATGTCCTCCGCGCCTACCTGCCGGTCAACAGCTACTACAAGCTGATTGCCAAGGTCGAAGACGACCCCGAGTTCGACACCCGGAAGGCCAAGAAGAAGCTGCGGCGCTACGTCGAGAGCCATGACCACGCCATCCACCTCAAGGCCGAGATCATGGTCGACCACTTCCACGAACAGGTTCTCGCGGCGGGCAAGATCGGGGGACAGGCGCGTGCCATGGTCGTCACCAGCGGGATCGAGCGGGCCATCCAGTATTTCCACGCCTTCCAATCCTGCCTCGCCGAGCGCAAGAGCCCGTTTCAGGCGATCGTGGCCTTCTCCGGTGAGCATGAGTACGGTGGCGTCAAGGTCAGTGAATCGTCGCTCAACGGGTTTCCGGGCAGTGAGATTGCCAGCAAGATTCAGCTCGACCCCTACCGCTTCCTGATCTGCGCCGACAAGTTCCAGACCGGCTACGACGAGCCGCTCCTCCACACGATGTATGTTGACAAGGCGCTCTCGGGGATCAAGGCGGTCCAGACGCTCTCGCGGCTCAACCGTGCACACCCGAAGAAGCACGACTGCTTCGTGCTCGACTTCCAGAACAACACCGAGGGGATCACGCTCGCCTTCCAGGACTACTACCGCACGACGCTCCTCGCCGAGGAGACGGACCCCAACAAGCTGCACGATCTCAAGGCGGCACTCGACGCCGCCCAGGTCTACTCCCCGGAGCAGGTCGAGCGGTTGGTCGAGATCTTCCTCACCAGCAAAGACCGCACGCGGCTCGATCCGATCCTCGATGCCTGTGTGGCCACCTACGTCGCCCAGCTCGATGAAGACGGGCAGGTCGAGTTCAAGGGCAAGGCCAAGGCCTTCTGCCGGACCTATGCGTTCCTCTCGTCGGTGCTCCCCTACCGCAGTGCGGCGTGGGAGAAGCTCTCGATCTTTCTCAATCTGTTGACGCCGAAGCTGCCGGCGCCGCAGGAGGAGGATCTCGCCAAGGGAATTCTCGAGGCGATCGACATGGACAGCTACCGCGTCGAGAAGCAGGCCGCGATGAAGATCGTCCTCTCCGACACCGACGCCGTCATCGATCCCGTGCCGGTCGAGGCGAGCGGCCGCAAGCCTGACCCGGAACTTGACCGCCTCAGCAACATCCTCAAAACGTTCAACGAGC
>JBMUAP010000600.1:0-2338 GCA_049454155.1 Blastocatellia bacterium | reverse complement strand
CCCTATCTTCTTCTCTGTGATCTCTCTGTCATGCAATGATGTGATCTGTCCAGACGTTGGTTGTTTGTTGGCGCGAGTCACTCCTCAACCTTCTTCTCGGTGTTCTCTGTGCCTCTGTGGTGTAAGCATGTCTTCCGTTCTGACATCAGTCTCTGATCGGTCTGGTCCAATTTCTGATTTTCCTCTCCGTGAGTAGTTACTTCAAGCGAAACAAGTTGAACGTCTTGGACGAGAAGGGCTCCTTGGGTGCGCGGGGCGGAATCGATGGTGGAGCCTGGAAAACCAGGGACGATGATTCGTCACTGCCAAGAGGGGGAGCCGGCTTTGCGGAGTGTGGAGGAAGTCCCTTGTCGCCCCAGGGAATGGGCGATTTGCCCTCTTTGCTCTAACGGAAGATTCCAGTTGTGATCGAATTCGCCCCCTTGCTCTACTTGGCACCTTGGCGATTCGCAAGATCCCCTTCCTTCGGGCATTGCTTCTCTGCATCAATCTCATCTTGAGAATCGCTGATCTGCGTAATCTGTGGACAAGATTTTCTGACAAGTATCAGGATCGGTTCCGGGCAGTTACAAGCTCTGTTGAATAATCTCGGCCAGTTTGCCGAGAGTGGCACCGTGGCGATTGCTCTCGGCGGAAGACCGGAGGGGAACGTTATTGAGGAAGAGGGCGAAGAGGAGGGGGCGGCCACTGGCACCAGTCGCGTAGCCACCGAGCGCTTTGGCGCGCAGAAGGAGCCGACCATTGTGCGGGTCGGCGATGACATAGGTTCCGGTCTTGGCGAAGACTTTGCCGCGGGCGGGGCTGGTGGGAGGGACCGCTTCGGCGAGAGTTCCATCGACGCCGAGGATCGGCAGGGAGTCACGAAAGGCACGGGCCTGGGGGTGCGCGCCCATCAGGCGGAGCAGCTGGATGGTGGCCCGTGGGGAGACTTGGTTGGCCTGGTCGCCGCCTTCCCCATCTCCGAGGGAGAAGCTGGCAATGTCGAGCCCCAGTTGGCGGAGCACCTCTCCCTGGGCGCGCATCCCGCCGGCATGGCTCCGCGAGCCGGTCCTGGCACCGAGCAGCAGGGGGAGCATATGGGCGTGGTTGTTGTGGCTCACCTTGAGGATGACCTTGAGGCTCTCCGCGAAAGGGGCGGAGGTGAGAGAGGCGACGATCGGCAGACGCTCATACTCGCTGGGGGAGGGAAGCGCCGTGGGTGAGGGAGAGGGATCGATTGGGCGTCTCACCGAGACCCCATGTGCCTCGAGCCGCTCGATCAACACGGTGCGGGCGAAGGCCGCGGGGTCATCGACCTCGACCACACGAACGGTCGGGGGCTTGTCGACGGCAATCTGGCCCCGCACGGCATAGTGACGCGGGGCAAGTCGTTGCACGCTGACGAGCGTCCCCCCGCCAGCCGCGACGGTCTTGACCTCCTGCTCGAACTGGAGATACCTCGTCGCCGGTCTCAGCGCGAGCCGGGCCGGGTCTCCGGCCCGCTCTCCCGGCGAGATGGTCAGATCGATCAGGTGGTCATTGACGACGACCGGCGAGACCTGGAAAGGGGGCGACCCTCCGCTCTCGTGCCGCTCGAAGAGCCGCTCGTCGATGAGAAGATCCTCGATCTTCCGGATGCCGGCGCTGGCGACCTGTCGGGCGAGATGATCAATGCCCGCTAACGCCTCCGTCCTCGTCAGCTCTGCTGTGGTACCCTGCGCGACATAGAGGCCAGCGTAGGTATGATCCCGGTTGGTGAATTCGAGCTTTCCCTCCGTGTTGGTTCGACCGCTCAGATCTGGATCTCCTGAACCGCGAAGGATCAGGTCTCCGTCGAGGGTACCGTCAGGACCGATCTCTCCTCTTCGATGGAGGGGCGTGACGAAACGGTGGTCCGCGCCGAGGGCGACCAAGGCCGCCGCACCCGAGAAGAGCTTGGTGACCGAGCCTGGGACAAAGAGCTGATCCGGGTTGAGCGCATAGATCATCTCTCCAGTGGTCGCATCCGCAACGGCGATTCCCCACGAAGAGATCCGGTACTCGTCGGCTCGAATCACTGCTTCCACCTGTTCGGCAAGCCCCTTCTGTCCCGATTGGGCCCGCGGCCCAGGCTCGTGCCAAGCGAGAACCAGGAGGAAGAACGTTCCCAGCAGGGAGTAGCGGGCGATCGTGTTGGTCGTCATCATCTATTCTTTCCGGAGAAATGGCACGACACGCAGTCGGCCGATCGCGTCGCTCATCCCGAAGCCGCGCCCGCGGCCGCGGGGGACGCCCGCAAGGCGCTCGACATCGCCGGCCGGGCGTCGTACCTCGGCGGGCCCGTCGTCGTCGTGGCGCACCCGGGCTCGGCGAGGATCGG
>JBMUAP010000599.1:0-2345 GCA_049454155.1 Blastocatellia bacterium | reverse complement strand
CCTCGTGCCTGCCGACCTGCTCCGCGCCGCGGCCTTTGAGGCCTCTTTGCGCGATCGGCTGCGTTCGGCGTATGGCTTCCGTTGGTGGACCTCCCGCCGCGCGGGTGATCTTCTGATCGACCTCTGGAACACCGGGCAGCGCTATTCAATCGAGGAGATGGCCTCGCTGATCGGATTGGGAACGATCGATCTCGCCTGGACGTTTGATGAACTGTCCCGCGACCTGGGCGAACTGGTTGCGGCGGGGTGACCCAAACAGCAGAAATGGAGCAGAGGAGATGAGAAGGAGGCAGGGGGAGAGGATGGCCAGCGCGAAAGAGGGGATCGCCGAACCAATCGACAACTCAGGAATTCCCGAGAGGACCGTTCTCGTTCCACTGGGGGAGAGAGCCTACGACATCACCATTGCCGAGGGGGCGTTGCAACGGACGGGAGAAGTCACGCGACAGGCCTTTGGGCCGCGGGCGCGGCGTGTTGCGCTCGTCTCCGATCGCACGGTCCATCGCCTCCATGGCAGCGTGGTCGAACGGGCGTTGCGCCAAGCCGGCCTCGAACCGCTACCCTGTCTGATTGCCCCTGGGGAGCGCGCCAAGACGCTTCGTACCGCCGAGCGGATCTGGAGCACGCTGATCGCGGAACGCTTTGAGCGGGGCGAGGGGATCGTCGCTCTCGGGGGAGGCGTCGTTGGCGATCTGGCGGGGTTTGTCGCTGCGACCTACCAGCGTGGAATCCCCGTCGTGCAGATTCCGACTACCCTCCTGGCCCAGATCGACAGCTCAGTTGGCGGGAAGACGGCCGTCAACCACCCGCTCGGCAAGAACCTGATCGGAGCCTTCCATCAACCGTCAGCGGTCATTATCGACCCGGCCGTCTTGACGACCCTCCCCCGCCGCGAGTTCCAGGCGGGACTCTATGAAGCGATCAAATATGGCATCATCCGTGATCCCGCACTGGCCCATTCGATCGAGAACGGGCTCGACCGTCTTCTGGCGCTCGACCCGACAATCCTGGTTCCGCTGATTGCGCGTTGCTGCCAGATCAAGGCCGAGGTGGTTACCGAGGATGAGCGGGAGGGCGGGCTGCGTCGCATTCTCAACTACGGACACACGGTTGGACACGCCCTCGAGGCCGTCACCGATTATCGCCGCTTTCGCCACGGTGAAGCCGTCGGCGAGGGCATGAAATGCGCGGCCGCCATTGCCGCAGCCCTCGACTTGCTTGCATCGGAGCAGAAAGATCAGATCGACGTCTTGATCGATGCCGTTGGCCCCCGCCCCCGGATGGACGACCTTGACGTTCCCGCCATTCTCGACGCCATGACCCGCGACAAGAAGGTCGTCTCCGGCCGTCTCTCCTTCATCCTCCCGACCCGGATTGGCGAGGTCGTCATCCGCGACGATGTTCCTTCCCGCGTTGTCCGCCAGAGGGTCCAATCTTTGCTCACGCCTTTGCCCGCCCGTCGTTCTGCCCGCGCACGCCCGCGGCCGTGATGGCTGCTCTTTTCCCACCCTGGTGGCTCTACCCTTTGGAGTTGGTTGTCTTTATGAACGATCTGGGATCCCGTCCTGCCATGCTTCCCCCCACGCGCGGCATCAGCCGCCTTCCTTTTCTCCTCCTCCTCGCCTTCAGCGCGGCCGTCTTCTATGTCATGGTCGTCTGGCTCCCCGACTATCTCTCTTTTCAGCAGATGCGTTCTGCTACCGAGGAGATCGTTGATCGCGGGGCACTTCAGTCGCTCGATCTGGTCGATGTCAAGGCACAGATCCAACAACGGGCCCGCGAACATGGGCTCCCGACGGACTACGACCTCCAGGTCGTCCGCCAGGGGCGCCGTCTGCAGGTCCGCCTGACCTACTCGAAGCCGCTCTACCTCCCCCTCTTCATCTTCTCAAGTGAGACTGGCTGGCGCCGTGCCTCGGTCCACTGGCCCTACTCGATCTATGTCGATCATCCAGGAATCTGATGGCAGGAATCTGATCGCCGGCGTCTCTTCGCTCTCGCCGCCAAAGAGAAAGTCCCGGCGGGGGAGACCCGGCCCGAGACTTTCTCTTCTTCCTCTTCTTTTGTCTTCTCTCTATTGGTAACTACTCACGGAGAGGAAAATCAGAAAGGGGACCAGGCCGACCAGAGACCGATGTCAGAACCGAAGAGATGATTGCTGGTTGGCCCGGCCCACTTCCCGACCTTCTTCTCCGTGAGTAATTACCTTTATTGTTCAGTCATCTCAGGGAAGGGTGATCGTCAGCTCGCGTCCGAACGCGAATTGCACCCGTTTCCGGGCCCGCATGGCCTTTGAGGCCGTCTGGGAGAGAGCCGTGACCAGCATCGGCATGGCAATGGTCGCA
>JBMUAP010000598.1:0-2346 GCA_049454155.1 Blastocatellia bacterium | reverse complement strand
CGACCGGAGTGGTGGCGAGGCGGTGCAACTGACCGATGTCAAGGGCCGGCTGCAAGGATACGAGTGGTCTCCGGATTCGACGCGGCTCGCCTTGGTCATCGGCGATCCCGATCCGGAGGCCGAGGCCGAGGGGAATGGGGAGACGGCCCCGGCCCGCCCGAAGACGCCAAAGCCGATCGTTATCGACCGCTACAAGTTCAAGCAGGATGTCGCGGGCTATCTGCCCTCTGGGCGCCACTCCCGCCTCTATCTCTTCGACGTCGCGACCAAGAAGCTCGAGCGGGTGACGACCGGGAACTGGGACGAGTCCGCTCCCTCCTGGTCGCCGGACGGCAAGAGGCTGGCGTTTGTCAGCAACCACAACGCCGATCCGGATCGGACGCCGGAGGGGCAGCTCTTCGTCGTCGAGGCCCAAGCCGGGGCGACCGAGCGGGCGGTGACCCCAGCAGGAGTTCGGGTCAATCGCGGCCGGGCGGAATGGAGTCCCGATGGGCGCTGGTTGACTTACCTCGAGTCAGATGAGCGCAAATATGGTGCCTACAACATGGACCACCTCGCCATGGTGGCCTCCGATGGAGCGACGGCTCCGCAGCGGTTCCCGGCGGTCGAGGCGCTCGACCGCGGCGTCTCCAGTCCGCGTTTCACGAGCGACGGCGGGGCGATCAGCTTTCTTGTGACCGACGACCGCTCCGTCTACCCGATGCAGCTGACGCTGGGAACGGGCCAAGTGGCGCGGCTGCTCGACCCGCCGGTCGTCGTCTCGAGTTGGAGCAGCGCCGGAAAGTGCTCGGCCGTCCTTTCTGGCGGGGATGAGAAGTACGGCGAGGTCTATGCCCTCGAGGGGGGCTCCCTCCGCCAAGTGACGAAGCAGAACGATGCGCTGATGGCCGGGCTGAACCTCGGCCGGACCCGTCGTGTCGAGTTCAAGAGCAAGGACGGCACATCTGTCCACGGACTCTTGACGACGCCGGTGGGCTACGTCGAGGGGACCAAGGTCCCCCTCCTGCTGCGCATTCACGGTGGTCCCAACGCCCAGGATCAGCACACCTTCAGCTTCGAGCGGCAGTTCTTCGCCGCGCAGGGCTACGCGGTCTTGGCCGTCAACTACCGGGGAAGTTCGGGGCGTGGCGTCAAGTTCTCCCGGGCGATCTTTGCCAACTGGGGGCACTACGAGGTTGAGGACCTGCTCGCCGGGGTCGATCACGTCATTCAACTGGGGATCGCCGATCCGAGCCGGCTCGGCGTCGGAGGCTGGAGTTATGGTGGGATCCTCACCGACTACCTGATCGCCAGCGACACCCGGTTCAAGGCGGCAACGAGCGGCGCGGGAACGGCGTTCACCGTCTCCTATTACGGGGTCGACCACTACATCATCCAGTACGACAACGAGATCGGCCCTCCCTGGAATCCGAAAGCGTGGGAGACCTATGTCAAGTTGTCCTATCCCTTCCTCAAGGCAGATCGGATCAAGACCCCGACCCTCTTTCTCTGCGGGGAGAAGGACTTCAACGTCCCCGTCTCCGGGAGTGAGCAGATGTATCAGGCCCTGCGCAGCCTCGGCGTCGAGACCCAACTGATCATCTACCCGAACGAGTTTCACGGGATTCGTCGGCCCTCGTTCCAGCGGGACCGCTACGAGCGGTATCTGGGTTGGTACAACAAGTACCTGCTTGGCAAGACTGAGACAGCAAAGGCGGTCACTCCATAGCATGGCAATAGGATCGCCCCCCATCTCTCAGCAGACAAGAAGGGTGTCTGGTTGGAACACAGACAGGTTACATTTCAAGGCCCCAATGGCGAGTTGGTTGAAGCGGCCCACGTTTGTCTGCAATCGCCAAGCAGAGCGATTAAGCCTCTGAATTTTGAGGAGTATGAATGCATAATACCTACACATTAGACGTTACTGGAATCTATCGACCCAGTGTCCCCGTCCAACATCGTGATGAGGAATACAACCAAAGTGGATTCGAAACTTTGTTCAAAATGCAGGAAAAGCACTTTTGGTACCGTGGACGACATAAGTTTCTGCTTGCGGCTGTTGATCGTTACACTGCTCACCTGACTGGCCCCTTGTCCGCAGTTGACCTGGGCGGTGGGGTCGGTGGCTGGGTTCGTTACTTGGCAGATCGACGAACGGGTCGCTACGACAAGATTGCACTTGCAGACTCCTCAGAAACCGCCTTGAAATTAGCCAAAGGTATACTGCCTGAATACACCAATCGTTATCAAATTGACCTGATGAACCTGGGTTGGGAAAATCAGTGGGATACTATGTTTATGCTAGATGTGATTGAGCATCTGCCTGACGATACTGAAGCAGTGCGTCAAGCAGCCAAAGCTCTCAAG
>JBMUAP010000597.1:0-2352 GCA_049454155.1 Blastocatellia bacterium | reverse complement strand
AATCGCGGACCATCGGGGGCTTCCTGCTGTGGATCAACTCTTGCGAATCTTCGTTTGAAGGATCTCGAGTGCCTTCTTGAGCATCGTGTCATCGTTCGACTTGGGAGCGATGACAACGGGAGGGGCGCTGGGCTCTTCTTCAGTGGGAGCCGCTTCCCGCCCTTCAGGCGAGCTTGGCGCGACCTCCGCGAGGTCTGTTCGCTTGACTTCCACATTGGGCGTCACCCCATCGACCGTAAAGATCTTGCCGGACGGTGCCGCGTAGCGCGCGGTCGTCAGCAGCAGCGCGGAACCATCCTCGAGAGGAAAGAGGTCCTGCTCAACTCCCATTCCGAAAACGGTCCGCTCGCCGACGACATCGCCCCGCTGGTGGTGGAGAATGGCCCCCACGACAATCTCGGAGGCACCGGCAGTCGTCCGATCGACGATCGCGACGAGCGGCAACGTCGTTACCAGCTTCTCTGGAACTGCGGCAAAGACCGAGACATCCTGGTCTTTCCGGCCGAGGAGACGCGCAAGGGGCCCCTCAGCAACGAAGAGGTTGGCGACAGAGACTCCTTCGGAGGCCGCCCCACCAGCCGATCCCCGCAGATCGAGGACTACCGCGCGCGCCCCTTTCTGCACCAACACACGCAAGGCTGTCTCGACCCGTTTGGCCTCTCCCGCGGCTAGAATGGGCACTTTGAGATAGCCGATCTGGTCCTCACGCAACTTCGACTCGATCGGAGTCGCTGGCAGGGAACCAGGGACCAGCTTCAACTTTGCTGTCTTCCGGTTGATGAGAGAGAGCTCAATCGGAGTACCAACCGTTCCCTGGAGGAGGGTCTTGACGTCGTATAAGCCGAGATCACGGGTCGCCTGCCCGTTGATGTATTCGATGACATCACCAACGCGGAGACCCGCCTTCTCGGCGGGGGATTGTGGCGTCACGGCGATGACATACGCAAAGCCAGAGTACTGCCCAATCACCAGACCCGTCGTGTCCCCCTTCTCGCGATTGGCCTTGTACTCCCGAACCTGTTCTGGCAGCAGGTAGGCACTGTAGGGGTCGAGCCCTTCGGCAAGTCCTCGCAATGCGCCCACCCGAACCTTCTCCAGGTCGGGGCGCTCAACATAGTCATTGACGATGTAGCGCACCACCTCCTCGAAGACACGGATCTGCGGGTAGGGCCCGGGATCGGCAATCGCGCGGACGTAGGGGTTGGTCGATTTCGGGATCATCCCGCCGACAATGGAGTAGATCACAATGAAGGCAGAGACCGTGATGAGGGTCAATTTACCACGAATCGACATCTGGGGAACTCCTTGTAATCCGTATATTGCGTACTGTAACCCGTACTCCCGGGAGCGCGGCCGGGGATCTCAGCTGATGGCTCTCGCACATCAGACGAGAGAATCTTGGTAGACAAGCGAAGCGGTGGGTCTCTCATTCAGGCGCGAGGCCAACCGACAGTGGCCGAAAAGAGTCCAACCAACCAGCAAACTCGATAGGGATCATACAATAGCGGCTCTCGATCCCGCAAGACGCGCCTTCTCCCTTGCATCACGTCCTGGCACGTACTTGCTTGCCTCGGTTGCTCCTGTCATAAGTCCGGGCTTATAATGTCAATATTACTGAAATGCTCAAGTGATGCGAGGGTCCCCTGACCCTGAACAGATCCGATGGACTCGCGTACCCTGTCTCTTGGGCATGTCTCCTCTCAATGCCTTCTTACACAGCAGAGACGTGAGCCCTTTGTTGGGCAGGCTTGGACAATTGGCGATGAGCGAGCACCAGACAACCCATCTCTTTGGCCCTTTCCGGTTGGATCCTCAAGATCAGACCCTCCTCCAGGACGGGGAGCCGGTTCCCTTGAGTCCGAAGGGTTGGCAGATTCTGTGGTACTTGATTCAACGACCTGGAGAGTTGGTCTCGAAGGAGGAGCTTCTCCGTGAAATCTGGCCAGATCAGATCGTCGAGGAGGGGTCCCTTTTCCAGCAGGTCTCCCATTTGCGCAGAACACTCGGGGACAATCCCAGATCGCCAACCTACATTCTGACTATTCCGGGAAAAGGTTATCTCTTCAACCATCCGGTCACGCTCGAAGTGCAAGAGTTTCCACCAGTGGCCAATCCAGGGAGAGAGCATCCCGCTCCTGCGATTTCGGCCCCCGGTCTCAGCAAGGAGTCGCGAGGATTCCGATCGATCGCGAATGGCTCGGATTGGTTCAAATCCGATTTGTCGAGAAGGTGGGTGGCAGGAGGGCTGGCCGTGGGAGGGCTGCTCGGAACGATCCTTCTCTGGATCGCCTTCTCAGCCCGACAACCCCCACCATCCGCCACCGAGCCAGTTCCAACCTTGCTTCCTTTGGT
>JBMUAP010000596.1:0-2356 GCA_049454155.1 Blastocatellia bacterium | reverse complement strand
ATGAAGGGGCTTTCTGGGCCAACACCCTGTCGTGAACAAACGCGGAGAGCAGAATTGCAATGACAATCAGATAAGACGAATAGGCCCTAGAGGAGTTACATAATATATTAGTTTCAAATGTCCCATCCGTCTCATCTTTGCTATTCATCCTATTCATCTTATCGGTCCTATTGGTCCTATTGGTCCTATTCCCCCTATTCACTGGCAAACGCGCGAACAAGAGAATATCCTTTTGTGGTTCCATGCGCCACCCGGAAAGAACTGTCACCGAGGGACACATCATCAATACCAAAGATCAAGCAAAGGGCCCAATGATGGAATTCTCCTGGCAGGTACGACAACTGAACCTGAAGCGATTGGCGGAAGAGACCTTCGACATCTGCGTCATTGGTGGAGGCGTGACGGGGGTCGGATTGGCGCTTGATGCCGTCTGGCGAGGCTGGAAGACGGTCCTGCTCGAACGGCGCGACTTCTCGGCGGGAACATCGAGCCGGTCGACCAAGCTCCTTCACGGAGGGTTACGCTATCTCGAGCACTTCGACTTTTCCCTGGTTCGGGAGGGACTGGTCGAGCGGTCGATTCTGACCCAGATTGCGCCCCATTTGGCGGAGCCAGTTCCTTTTCTCGTCCCCATCTACGCGGACCCCCGGCGCAACTACGACCACCCGTGGAAGATGCGCGCGGGGATGCTGCTCTATGACCTGCTGGCAGGTGGGTACGGATTCGGCCGTCATCGGCGGCTCAGTCGCGAGGAGGCCCTGAAATTCGGCCCGCAACTCGACCCGCGCGGACTGCGTGGCGCCCTTCTCTACTACGACGGACGGACCGACGACGCGCGCCTGGTGGTGGAGATCGCCAAGACGGCCCACCGCGCGGGGGGCTGTCTGCTGACCTACGCCGAGGTGAGCCAATTCTTGCGGAGGGGAGAAGAGCGGGTCGAGGGGGTCGTCGTGCGTGACCGCCTGGCCGGGGATCGCACCGAAATTCCCTGCCGGGCGCGAATCGTCCTCAACGCCACTGGGGTCTGGATGGGGGAGACCTTGCGATTACCTGGTGGAGAGGGAAGGACGTTGACCAAAACGGTCCGCCCTTCGAAGGGGATTCATCTGACCGTCGCCGCCGACCGTCTGCCAGTCGAGGGAGCTTGGCTGATCCCGTCTCTGACAGGACACCGCTTCTACTTCGTCGTTCCCTGGGAAGGCCGCGTCAACATTGGAACGACCGATACAGACTTTGCCGGAGACAGGGACCACCCCCAGGCCGACGAAGGGGAGGTACGGGAGATCCTCTCGGCCATCAACGCCTACTTTCCCAGCGCCCAGCTTGATCCAGGCGACGTGCTGAGCGCCTGGGCGGGCCTGCGCCCGCTGATCAGTGATCCGAGTGTCCAGAAGACAACCGACATCTCCCGGAAGGAGGAGGTGCTGGAGACCGCAGATGGAGTCATCTCGATCGCCGGCGGGAAACTGACGACTTATCGGCGCATGGCGGAGCACGGCATCGACCTCGCCGAGCGCCGACTGGGGAGAAAGGGGACGAGCCCGGTCTCGACGCGGACGCGGCCACTCTGCGGAGGGGAATGGAGCCGCCAAGAATTTGAGCCCCAGGCGAGCCGGATCGCTGCGGAGGAACGACTGCCGCTCGCCACCGCCCGCCATCTCGTCTACCGTTACGGGTCAGAAACTCCGCGGCTGCTCGAACTGATGCGGGAGGACGAATCGTGGCGACTCCCCCTCCTGCCCAACTCGCAGTTGCCCGATCTGGTCGTCGAAGTGGTCTATGCCATCGAGTATGAGATGGCGCTGACGCCAGCCGACGTCTTGGCTCGCCGGACACGGCTCGCCATGCTCGCCGGAGAGGATTCGCTGCGTGCCGCGGAGGTCGTCGCCTCCCATCTCGCCGAGAGACTCGGCTGGACAGAGGCCCAGCGAGTTGAGGCGATTCAGGAGTACCAAGCGGAGATCGAAGACGAGTATCTGCCCGCCCTTGCCGCAGAAGGAATGACCCGGTAGAGAACCAGCCTCGTCTCGGGATCGACCCAGACAGGAGAGAGCCACGGGGGCGCCTGCTCGGGCTTGGCGAGTGGAGCCAACTCCCGCCGCTCTTTCAGCTCCCGACGACCGATCACCAGATAATCGATCCGGTTCTTGGCGACCCACTCCTCCAGTTCCCCAAGCGACTTGACCGGGGGGAAGAAGACCCATTCACTGTCGAGCAGATAGGGAAGGTGTGGTTTACGCGAGACGATTCGCAGCCGTCTTCCTTCCGGGTGGGCACCGCGCAGATACGCCCGGGCGCGTTCGACCTCCCACGGCTGTGCCGCCATAAACTTGTGGAGATCCGCGCTCGATTGCGC
>JBMUAP010000595.1:0-2368 GCA_049454155.1 Blastocatellia bacterium | reverse complement strand
CGAGGGAGCTGAACGCCATCAAGAGAGTTACTTGTATCAGCCAGATGGATTCACCATCTGGCCAAAATGGACAGATGAAGAACAAAGAGAAGGAGACTCGAGATGAAGACAGAGATGCAGCTGACGACGAAGCGTTCACGAACGGATCGATGGATACCCCGCTGGCTGGGGGCGGTTGGGCTGGCGAGCTTGCTCGCCTGGAGCACGATCGCGCAGGGGTTGGAACAGAAGGTGCTCTTCCATATCGATGGAAAGATTGGCTCAGAGTTGGTGCGGAAGGGCAGTTATGTCCTGATCGTTCCGGACGCGATGCAGGGGACGGCCGAGATCAAGGTTGGGAAGCGGACCATTTCCATTGCGTTCAGCAAGCAGATGATCGAGGAGGCGCCTGGAGCGGATCGGGTCACCTACAAGATGAACGAGGATGGGTCGAGGTCAGTCGCCACCATCACTCCAAAAGGGCAGAAGTTCACACTGGTCATCGGTTCGTAAGGAACCGGGTGCGTCAAGGCCGTCTCTTCCAGGGAAGTAAGGGAAGCGTTCCGGCCAGAATTCCCCAGACGTAGGGTGGGAGGGGGGAAAGCCCTCCTCCTGGTCCCCACCCCATTCCCCACTTTGGCAAGACCCACCCCAGCAATAGTGTCACCGAGACAGCGAGAAGGATGGATCGCCACGCTGCCGTCGCCCTGACGGAAGGGAGATAGAGCCCGGCGAGGAGGGGGAGGAAGAGGGCGGCGGTCAAGAGGGTGTAGAAGATGGTCAAGGCACCGATGACAGAGGGCAGCCAGGAAGCGAGAATGGTGCCGAGCCCCCCGCATCCCGCCGCGACCACGCGTGTCCAGTAGAGAGTCGACCGATCTCCCCCGGCCCCTCCGGCCACGCCCACAAGGCCCGAGCGGGGGAGAAGATCCCGGGTGACCGAGGTGGTCAACATGAAGAGCACCGTATCGGCGGTGCTGACTTCAGCGGCAAAGAGGGCGCCGAGAAGGAGCCCCCCTAGCCAGGGCGGCAGCGACTGCATCAAAAGCCCGGGCAAGGCCAGTTCCGGATTGTCCAGTCCGGGCAGCCAGACACGCGCGACAAGGCCGAAGAAGACGGGCACAAAAGCGAACCCGAGCAGAACGAGGGCGTTGACTCCCACTCCACGGCGAACTGCCTCTGGGGTTCGCGCGCCAAAGACCTTTTGCAACAACCCGGGGGAGACCAGAAAAGAGGGGCCGAGCAGGAGGAGAGTCTGCCAGCCGGGTCCGCTGGGATGTGTCCCAGACCAGTCCTGCAGGAGGCTCGCGTCCACTTCGCGGACGCGGGTGAGAAAAGAGGTCCACCCACCCATCTCTCCGAGCAAGAAAGCGAATGCCGCGCCAAAGCCGACCAGCTTGATCCCCAGTTGCAAGAGATTGACCCGGGCCGAGCCTTGCAGGCCCCCGGCAGTAAAGTAGATGGTCGCGACGATGGCCCCGATCAGACTGCCCAGCGGCCGGGGTATCCCCATGGTGAGATGGAGGATCCAGCCGATCGCGATCAACTGGCCGGCGAGGATCGCCAGGGAACCGACCCAGAGCAGAAGGGAGACGGTCATCCGAACCCGGCGATCGAACCGGGCCTCGAGATAGTCCCCGACCGTCCAAAGGTTGCCATCGCGCGCGACCCGCCAGATCTTCGGGCCGACAGTCCAGGCAAGGAAGAGCGATCCAATGCCGGCCGATCCGACCCACCACCAGGCAGCGACCCCATGCCGGTATCCGAGTCCTGCCGCACCGACGGTCGATCCTGCGCCGATGTTGGCGGCCAGCAGGGTGGCACTGAGCAGTCCCGCCCCGAGCCCCCGGCCGGCGACATAGAACTCACTGGCCGTCCGCACGCGCCGCGAGAGCCAGATGCCCAGCGCGATCATCCCTAGCCCATATCCCAGCAGGATCACAACCGAGATCAACGGATCGATTCCCCTTAGATGGTACGAAGATCACGGCTGGGCGGCCCAGTCCCACTGCTCCCGGGCGCGTTCCAGAAGGGCGGGAAGATCCTCTGCGAGGAGGTACCCATCTCGGACCAAGCGCAGCGCGGACTCCGCGATCAGCCCGAGGTAGTGCTCCCGGGTCGGATAGCGTTGGGAGATCGATCTGCGAGGGTCTGCGCTACCCTCAGTCTTTGGAAGCGTGAGGTAGGACCCAGCGAAATCGACCAGTTGATCGGGAGCACCCGTCGCCGGGGCACGTGGATTCCATCCGGTGACGGTCGCCAGGGGGACTGCCACTTCCGGCAGACGGATTCCGCCGAGGTCGATCCCATCCGAATCGACCTGTGGAACCCGGACACCGTAGGGGCGGCCGACACCGGGGGGCTCCCGGTCGATCTGGCCCTTCGAGAG
>JBMUAP010000594.1:0-2372 GCA_049454155.1 Blastocatellia bacterium | reverse complement strand
GGCATCTGTCGGTAGAGGGCTTGGTGGGCCGGGGTGGGGCGAGTACGCGTCGACTCCTCGAGCTTGACGTAGCGGTCACAGATGGTCTCGATCGACGTCTCCGTCGTTCCCCGTGCCCTCTCCCAGACCCAGAGCGACTGCAGCGCTGCGCCCAAGGCAGCCCCCTCCTCCTGGACGAGGCAGACCACCTCGACCCCAAAGATGTCGGCCAGAATCTGGCGCCAGACCGCGCTCTTCGATCCACCACCGGTCGCCCGGATCTCGCGTGGGGCCATCCCCAGCTCCCGGAGGCGGTCGAGGCCGTAGGCGAGCCCGAGAGTTGTCCCCTCCATCGCGGCCCGGGCAAAGTGAGGGATCGAGCAGGTCTTTTCGCGCAGGCCGAAGTAGACGCCGGTTCCATCCGGTACATCTGGCGTCCGCTCGCCCTCGAAGAAGGGGAGCAGCAGCAGCCCGTCGTTTCCTGCCGGTGCCGCGGCCGCTTGCGCCGCGAGCGCGTCGTGGGAGAGGTCGAACTGGCGCCGGACCATCTCGGTCGCGACCGTCACATTGAGCGTGCAGACGAGCGGCAGCCACCGGCCTGTCGAATCGCAGAAGGCGGCGACCTCCCCCTTGGGATCGATCACCGGGGTGGGGCTGCACGCATAGATGGTGCCGGAGGTTCCAAGGCTGACCGTGACGACCCCGGGGCGGACGTTTCCCGTCCCGATCGCCCCCATCATGTTGTCGCCACCACCCGTCGAGATGACCACTTCGGGGGAGAGCCCCCACCGCGCGGCGAGCGACGGACGGAGCGTGCCGAGCGGCTGATCGCTCGGGAGCAAGGGCGGGAGCTTACCGGCCAAGTCCGCGTCGGTCGCCGCGATGGCGGTCTCTGCCCAGCGGCGCTGCCGGACGTCGAGCAGGGCCGTCCCCGAAGCGTCCCCGCACTCCATCGCCTTCCGGCCGCTCAAGTGGAAGTTGAGGTAGTCGTGGGGCAGCAGGACCGTCGCCAGCCGCGCATAGCGCTCCGGCTCGTGCCGCTTCATCCAGAGGATCTTCGAGGCGGTGAAGCCGGCCGGGATCCCATTGCCGACCTGCTCAATCGTCCGCGCAAGGCCGCCCAGGGAGTCGATCAGTTGCGCGCATTCCGCCGAGGTGCTCGTATCGCACCAGAGCTTTGCTGCCCGGAGTGGCTGGTCCGCCGCATCGAGCGCAACAAAGCCGTGCTGCTGTCCGGAGACGCCGATCGCCCGGACCGCCGCTCGATCCCCTCCCGCCGCGTCGCGCTGTGCCAAGACTTCCCCGACCGTCGTTTCGAGAGCGGTCACCCACTCGGCGGGCCACTGCTCCTTGTGGCCGGGGGGGAGCCCCTCGATCAGCTCGTACGCCACCGAGGCCGCGGCGATGATCTCGCCGCTGGCCCCGTCGAGGAGCACTGCCTTCGTGCTCTGTGTGCCGCTGTCGATCCCCAGAAAGTAGTCGCTCATGGCTCTCTCAACCGCTGACAAAGGGGTTACGCAGGACACCGATGCCTTCCAGCTCAACCTCGAACTGGTCACCCGGCTGCAACAGGACCGGGGGATTGCGGAAGACGCCGACCCCCTCCGGAGTGCCCGTGGCGATGACGTCGCCTGGCTCGAGCGTGATCCCCTGGGAGATGTAGTGGATCAGGTAGGCGACCGGGAAGATCATCTGCCCCGTGTTCGAGCGCTGCATGACTTGGCCATTGAGCCGCCCCTCGATCGCCAGGGCTTGCGGATCGGCGATCTCGTCACGCGTCACGATCCAGGGCCCGAGCGGGGCAAACCCGTCGAGACTCTTGCCCCGAATCCACTGCCCGTCAGCGAATTGCAGGTCGCGTGCGCTGATGTCGTTGAGGCAGCTGTACCCGTAGACGTAATCGAGCGCCTCTGCCTCCGAAACCCGCCGCGCTTGCCGTCCGATGACCACCGCCAGCTCCGCCTCAAAGTCGATCTGCTGCGAAATGGCGTGCAATGTCACCGGTGCCTCGTGTGCGGTCAACGAGTTGGGCAGCTTGGTGAAGATGAGCGGGCTGGTCGGCGGCTCGCTCCCTCCCTCGACCGCATGGTCGTAGTAGTTGCGGCCAATACAGATGATCTTTCCCGGCGTGACCGCGGGCAGAAACTCGATCGCATCAAGCCCGTAAGCCGCCGTCGCGTTGGCCTGCTCGATCGCCCGCAGCCCATCCGCTCCTCGCGCGATCAGGCTGCGCATATCCGGCGCCACCGATGTTACATCGACGATCGCTTCGCCCTTGATCACCCCGAGCCGGGGGCCTGAATCTGTCTTCGTCCTGAATTGCAGCAGCTTCATCTCAAGTTGTCCTGTTCTTCGCTTGGTCGGCTTGGCTCCCCGCCTCACGCTGGATTCAA
>JBMUAP010000593.1:0-2379 GCA_049454155.1 Blastocatellia bacterium | reverse complement strand
GTCCTCGCCGACGCGGACGAGCGCGTGGCGATCCGTTGTCTCGATCTGGAGGGATCGGGCATACGAGATCAAGGCGTCGAAGGCGGGCACAATCAGTGCGACCGGAAACTTACGGGCGTTTCCAATGACGATGACCTGCTCCACCATCGGGATCCCCCGGATCAGATTTTCGATCGGTTGGGGAGCGATGTACTTGCCGAGGCTCGTTTTGATGAGGTCCTTTTTGCGATCGGTGATGCGGATATAGCCATCCCCGTCGATCGTTCCGATGTCTCCGGTGTGAAACCAGAGACCATCGGACTCGGTGCGCAGAACTTCAGCCGACTCTTCCGGTTTGCCATAGTAGCCACGCATGACATTCTCCCCTTGCACGAGCAGCTCCCCATCTTGAGCAACCCGGACCTGCACCCCCGGGATGGCCCGCCCAATCGTTCCGATTCGATTTTCGCCCGGACGATTGAAGGAGACAACCGGGGAGGTCTCCGTCAGCCCATAGCCTTGAAGAATCGGAATCCCGGCACCAAGGAAGATGTAGGCCAGCTCGGACGGCAAGGCGGCGCCGCCAGAGACAAAGAAACGGATCCTCCCCCCGACCGCTTGTCGCCATTTCGTAAAGACCAAGCGATCGAGAAGCCGGTGCTGCAGGGCGAGCGGTAACGGGATCGAACGGCCTTCATCCATCCGGCGGGCGACCTCGCGGCCGACACGAATCGCGCGATGAAAGATGCGCTGTTGAAGCGGCGTCGCCTCCGAGACCCGTTTGTTGATCGTGCCATAGATCTTCTCGAAGAGGCGCGGGACGGCGGTGACGATCGTCGGGCAGACATCCCGGATATCCTCCGCGACCGTCTCGACTCCGCGGGCAAAGCAGATCGTCACGCCCCGCCAGAGGTAGATGTAGATCACTGTGCGCTCAAAGACGTGAGACAAAGGAAGGAAACTGAGCGCGAGATCGGTTGGCTCCAACTGGAAGACTTCGCCCGAGGCGATGACATTCGAGACGATGTTGGTATGGGTCAGCATGACCCCTTTGGGAACTCCCGTCGTACCCGAAGTATAGATGATCGTCGCCAGATCGTCGGGCCCGACCTTTGCCGCCAGCTCCTCAACGAGAGTTGGTTGCTCCGCCCGCTGGGCTTCCCCTGCCCTGACCAAATCCTCGAGGGTCGTCCCGACGCCGTTCCCATCCCCCTCAAAGAAGATCAGTCGCGGACGCTCCGCATCGTTCAGTCGCGCGATGGCCGACTGGACCCGCTGGTACTGGCGCGTCGTCGAGAGAAAGAGGACCTTCGCGCCGCTGTCCCGCAGGATATAGGTCACTTGATCGATCGCCTGGGTCGGATAGATGGGAACGTTGATCGCTCCCGCTCCCAGAATCCCCAGGTCGACCATGCTCCACTCCGGTCGGCTCTCGGAAAGCAGGGCCACCCGATCTCCCGCGTTCACCCCCAGCTGATAAAGCCCCAGCGCGATCGCCTCGACACGGGACTTGACCTCCGCTCCTCGATACGAGACCCACTGCTTGTTCTGCCGCGACCGAAAGATCTCGTCGGTCAACCGGCGGTCGATCGATTCCCTGAACAACTCATTCAAAGTAGCCGGCATTCTCTTCATCCTCATACGCATTTGTGACGGGCGAACTCGCGGGAAAGTATGGTCTGTCCGTGTCGCATTCCGCCATCCCTTCGGGCATTGGCGCTCCCCTTGGATTCTTCTTGGACATTCCGATCTTGCCAGATCTTGCGCTTGACGCAGATCGTGACTGCAGGGAGTTGATTGAGAACCGACATCAGCGGGAGGAATGATCGACCTATTTTCCCGGTTTGTCAATTTTCTGGGCTCTCTCGTCGGTTCTTTGTCCAAGCGGATTGCCAAGAGCGCAGAGCCGCTTGACAGAAGGCATTTCGTTTTCTATTCTTTGCGTTCGTGTTTTTTCTGACTCAGATGGAGAATGATGACTATGTCGACATACTTTCCCAGCGGCAAGGGACTTGAGCAGCATCGGCAGTGGCACTTGATTGACGCCGATGGCATGACGGTTGGCCGCCTCGCCAGCGAGGTCGCACGACTGTTGATGGGCAAACACAAGCCCACCTACACCCCCTTCATCGACACCGGTGACCACGTCATCGTGATCAATGCCTCCCGTGTCGTCTTCAAGGGGAACAAGATCAACGACAAAATGTATCGCCATCACACCGGCTGGCCCGGCGGGCTCAAGGAGATCTCGGCACGAGACCTGCTCGCCAAGCGCCCTGTCCGGCTCATCGAGTTGACCATCAAGGGAATGCTCCCCAAGACGCGCCTGGGGCGCGCCATGGTCAGCAAACTCAAAGTCTATGCCGGCGCCGAGCACCCGCACGCCGCGCAGCAGCCCAA
>JBMUAP010000592.1:0-2384 GCA_049454155.1 Blastocatellia bacterium | reverse complement strand
CCCATAACTTCTTGGTGTCGGTTACATTATCGGACCCAAAATTGCCGGATGGATGGTCGGGGGAGGGATCCTGGCCTACCTCGTGCTGATCCCATTGATTCAGTTCTTCGGAGATGGGTTGAGCGAGCCGCTCGCACCGGGAAGTATCCCGATCCGGGAGATGGGGCCGAACGAGATCCGTGGGGCCTATCTTCTCTATATCGGGGCGGGCTCAGTCGCGGCGGCAGGGATTCTGAGCATGCTGCGTTCGATTCCGATGATCTGGGCGGGGGTACGAGAGGGGTTGCGAGGGTTGGGAGGAAGCGCAAAGGGACCGGCACAGCGCGTCGAGCGGACCGACCTCGACCTGCCGCTGCCGTGGGTCATCGGCGGAATCGTCATCCTGGTGGGGCTGATTCTCGCCTTGCGCAGCCTGCAGATGAACCTGGTGGGGGCGTTGGCGATCGTCGTCTTTGGCTTTCTCTTCGTGACGGTCTCGGCGCGATTGACTGGGGAGGTGGGCTCTTCGTCGAACCCAATCTCGGGGATGACGGTCGCGACGTTGCTGCTGACGTGCCTGATCTTCGTGCTGGTGGGGTGGACGACGCCGCCCTACTATGTGACCGCGCTCTCGATCGGAGCGATCGTCTGCATCGCTTCGTCGAATGGGGGAACGATCGCGCAGAGCCTCAAGACGGGCCACCTGCTGGGGGCAACTCCCAGGTCCCAGCAGGTGGCGATCCTCATCGGTTCCTTGGCGTCGGCCCTCTTGATCGGCCCGATCCTGCCGCGACTGAACGACACCGGTACGGTCTACCTCCCAGTTCCAGCGGCGGTGGGCCAAGCGCTACGGGTCGATCCGGCGCGGCTCGGGAATGAGGAAGGATTGCGGGGACCGCAAGCGAGCCAGGATTCCAACCGCTACTTTGTCTGGCGCCAACCCGGGGAGGACGGCACAAGTCAGAAATTTCTGGTGAATGACCAGGGAATCCCTGTCTACCGTGTCGACCCGGGGATCAACGGGACGGTGACGGAACGCCCCGACGGGAGCAAGGCCCAGAAGTTCGATGCGCCGAAGGCGACCCTCATGTCTTACATCATCAAAGGCATTCTCGATCGCCAGCTCCCCTGGGCCTTGGTGCTGATTGGCGTGATGATCACGCTGATGCTGGAAGCGTCGGGAGTTCCCTCGCTGGCCTTCGCGGTCGGCGTCTACCTGCCCCTCTCGACCTCGACACCGATCTTCATCGGCGGAGCATTGCGATGGGGAGTAGACCGATGGATGCGTCGTCGCTTGAGCCATCGGCAATTGACCGAGGAGCAGGTCGTCGCCGAGACGGACAAGAGCCCGGGGGTCCTGCTTGCCTCGGGGTACATTGCCGGAGGCGCCATCGCCGGCATCGTCATCGCCTTTCTCGCGGGGGTCACAATCGAGACCAATCGCCAGATCGAGGAGTGGGCGGTCCGGCTCAACCCCTTCTATAGCGGTGTCTGGTCGGACCTGCTCTCCCTCCTTCCCTTCAGCCTTCTCGGCGTTCTTCTCTATCTCGTCGGGCGCAATCTCCTCCTGGGCGACAAAGACGTGGAGGCAGATCGAGAGGAGAAGGGGTGAGACGAAACCAGGAGCTGTCCGCCACACTACCGCCTTCAGCGAACTGTCCGGGGGGAGAAGACCGTTGGCTGACGCAACTGGAGAGTGCGGATCGCCTCTTCGACGGCCTGGACCTCGGTCGATTCGCTGAGGATGCGTACCTCGAGGTGGAAGCGTCGGCTCTCTCCCGGACCAAGGACGGGCAGTCGCCCTGCCGCGCGCTCGAGGCGGCGATTGGCCGGGGAGCTGGTCCCAGGCTCGATCCCAGTGACGTATCCGTCCTCGAGCGCGGCAGTGTTCTTCCAGAGCGTCAACCAGGGCAGCTCGTCTGGAGAGTAGGTCAGCGAGACCGCTTTGTCACCTGTCCGATTGCGAAGCATCGCCGTCGCCTGCTTTCGCGCGTCGGCGAGCGGAGAGAGCAGAAAGACCTCCTCGACAAATCCACGTCTCGGCCCTTCGTATTCGGCGAACTTGGCCTTGAACTGGGCGGCATTGGCATTGAAGGGGGTGACCTCGCCAACCGCGCCGACAAAGCGGGCGCCCTCTTCGAGGAGGGGAGGACCAAAATTGGCGTGGTAGATCAGCTCGAACTCTTGGGGAGAGGCGCCCCGGTTATGAATCTGGTCGGCGATGCGCAGGATGGGAGATCCGGGTTCCGTCGAGACCTCGGTCCACAACTCCAACTTGGGGCCGTGAAAGGACCGCTCATCGACGCGACCGCGCAAGCGCAGCCGATGGGGGGGCTGCGGATCGACCAGCAGTTCGACCTCCGAGGCGGGGAGATTTCCGATGCGGCCATGGAGAGTCAGATCCA
>JBMUAP010000591.1:0-2384 GCA_049454155.1 Blastocatellia bacterium | reverse complement strand
CTTCAGCCGGCGCTGCGCCTGTCGCAGCCTCCCCTTGCGCCGATCGATCTGCTGTTTCCAGCACTCCTGCAGATGCGCGAGGCTCGCCTCGACGGCGGTGTTGATGAGCATTGGCATCGCTTCGTGGGCTTGGCCAGCCGCGTCATTGACCAGGTTCTCCAGTCCAGCCTCATCAAGAGCCGCAGCGAGCGGGCGGACAGTCATCACCCCACCACGCTGGATCGAGACGGCGTGGGCATCGACAACCACCGGATCGCCCCCCTTCGAGACGACCTGCCCGACGAAGCAGAAGCAGAGTTCCCCCTTACCCAGTCGCGGCGAGAAGACGAGCGGGCACTCATCGCGCGGCAGCAGCATGAGCAGCCGCTCGGTCAGCCACTGGAGGATCGGGTGCTGGTTGGTGCAGAGCAGCTCGCGCGACCAGTAGCCGGAGGTCTGGCGCGCGGCGCGGATCGCCAGCTCGACGCGGGCCGGATCCGTGGTCAGCCGGAACTGGTTGCGCTCGGGCCAGGCCTCGATCGGGATGGCGGTCGCACCAAAGATCGACTCGTGGCCGGCCTCCGGCCCACCCAGCCGGCGTTGCAGCTCGGGCGGCGCCTCGATCGTCATCAGCGGCCCCTGCTCGACGATCGGCTGAAAGTCCGGATGGCTCTCCATCAGAAATCGATACCCCTCCAGCAGGTAGTCGCGGTCACGGAAGCGGCGGATGGTGCGGGGCCCGGGTTCCGCTTGACTGGCGCTCGCTGGCACCGGCGGTTCCTCCTCACCAAAGAGGAGCCGGCGCATCTCGTCATCGATCTCGGTCGAGGCATCGCGGATGATCTTCTCCAGCTCGGTCGCCTCCGGCTCGGCGACGCTCGCCGCCCGGTCAAGGATGCCCGCGTCCCCCTTGAGCAGCCCCGCCTCGGCGATGTAGCGCTCTTCGGCCGCCGCGTCATAGAGCTGCAGGACCGATTCACCAGAACGGGTCGCACGGTTGATCTCCTCGACCTTCTCGATCAGCCGTTCGAAGATTGCCGCATCGCCGCGCAGCACGGGCTGGGACGTCTCGACCCGCAGATATCTCAGCACCGGGCTGCGCTGCTGGCCGTAGCGGTCGATGCGTCCGTTGCGTTGGATGAGGGTGATGATTGACCAGGGCAGGTCATAGTGGATGATCTGGTGGCATTCGTGGTGCAGGTTGATCCCCTCGCTCGCGACATCGGTCGCCAGCAACAACCGCACCGGCGACGATCCCGTCCCGAAGGCCTCGACCGTCTTCATCAGGTGGACATCCGGGAAGCTGCCGTGGATGATCGCCAGCGACTGGCTCGCCTGATCCTCGAAGCGGTCACTCCAGTCGAGGCCGAAGTCGCGTGCGAGCGCCGCCGCGAGCGCCTCCTGCGTCTCGCGATACTCGGTGAAGACCAGCAGTCGCGGACTCTGCGGCGAGCCGTCCCACCCGATCTCGCGCAACTGCTGCTTCAACAGCTCGTAACGCGTCGAGCCCGCCAGCTCCATTCCGCCCAGCACGGCTCTCAGTTCCGCCAGTTGCCCCGCCTCCGCGCCGTCCTCGACGCCTTCCTCTCGCAACCGGTGGAGCCGTGCCTCGACCGTCTTCCGACACGACTCTGGGCTCGAGAGGAACTGCTTGTAGAGGCCATACTGGAGCAGTGCCGGTGCCCCCTCCGCCTTCCGGTAATCGGCGAGCCGCTGGTAGACGGCCTCCTCCGCCGCGCTCGCCGAGCCGGTCGTCGTCGCCAGCGGAACGACTTGGCGATCGGTCAGGTTCCGCCCGGCCTCGGCCCGGACATCCTCCTTGAACCTCATCAGGAACCAGCCGCGGATCTCCTCTGCCGTGTACTGGCGATATTCGGGATCGGAGATCACCGACGGATCGAGCAGCGAGATCAGCCGGCCAAAGGTCTCGGCCCGGCCATTGTGCGGCGTCGCCGTCGTCAAGAGCAGGCTGTCGGTCCGCCGGGCCAACAACCGCGCCAGCCGGTGGCTGAGGTGGCGCTCCGGGACACTCGCCCCGGCAACATTGTGCGCCTCGTCGATCACCACGCAGTCCCAGCGCGTCCTCTCCAGAAAGTGGCGGTAGCTGCCAACATTCTTCAACGTATCGATGCTGATGATGATCCGCTGGTAGACCTCGAACGGATTCCGGTTCGCCGGGATGCGCAGCCGCAGCTTGGCGATCCCCTCCGAATCGAGCCGCACCAGCGGGATCCCGAACCGGTTCCAGAGCTCCGACTGGAACTGGGCGAGCATCGACTTTCGGGTCAGCACGAGGATCCGGTCTGCCCGCCGCCGCCGCATCAACTCCGAGAGGATCATCCCGACCTGGATCGTCTTGCCCAACCCGACGGCATCCGCCAGCAAGAGCCGTGGCCGCAACTGCC